>NZ_JBNFMU010000087.1:0-7241 GCF_049942315.1 Pseudomonas wayambapalatensis | reverse complement strand
CCTGTGGGAGCGGGCTTGCCCCGCGATAGGGCCGCTCGCCCCACCCCAGCAATCAGGCCGCTTTTGCCTGCCGACGCGGCACCGCCACCTCGACGTCCTCGACCCCGAACAAAGCCACCTGAATCGCCTGCTGCGCCATGAACGCCAGCGCCGCACGTTCCTTGCCCTGGCTCTCCACCGGCGCCAGCAGGTGAATCACCACCTCCCCCCGCTCCCGGCCAAACAAGCGCATCAGGTGCGAAACCATGTCGTCATCGCCGATGAACGGTGCGATCGGGTCCGGTTCGCCGTTGCGCAGGTACTGGATAGCCACTGGCTGCACGGGTGTGTCCTGATCGATGGCGCCGGCCAGCAGGCGTCCGTGGAAGGTGCGCAGGCCGCGACCGTCGGTGGTGGTGCCTTCAGGGAAAATCAACAACGGTCGGTCCTGGCCCAGTTGCTCGCTGATCTGTTCGCGCAGACGCTGGGCATCACCCCCGCCACGGCGAATGAACAAGGTGCCGGCCTTCTGCGCCAGCCAGCCGGCCAACGGCCATTGGCGTACCTCGGCCTTGGACAGGAACGACAGCGGCGTGAGCATGCCCAGCAGGGGAATGTCGGTCCATGACACGTGGTTGCTGACCCACAGCATCGAGCGCTGTGGCAGTTCACCGACGACCCGCACGTCAAAGGGCAGGGCGCCGATCAGGCGTTTCATGAACAGGCAGGTCCAACGTTGCCGCCGCTCGATGGAGGCGTGCAGCCCCAAGCGTTCGCCCAAGGCGATGACGCTGGCCATGGCGATCCCCAGCAACAGCACCAGTACCAGGCGCAGGAGGCGGGCGCAGGCCCGCAGGCCCGGCATCAGACTGCCGCCTTGAAGTGGCGGGCGTAGCGCGGGCAGAGGTCATCGCGCTTGAGCAGGATGAACACGTCGGCGACCTGGAAGTCTTGGTCCCAGCAGGGCTCCCCACAGATCTTCGCCCCCAGGCGCATGTACGCCTTGAGCAACGGTGGCATCTCGGTGATGACGTTGTTCGGCAGGGCCAGGGTGGGGAGCGGTTTTTTCGGCTCGGCGCGCAGGTGCTCGGTGCACAGGTAGCGTTCGCGCAGGCGCTGCATGATCGCGTGGGCCTGGATACCGCCGTCCTGCATGGGGATGCTGGCGCAGCCCATCAGGTAGCTGTAGCGGCCTTCGTTGAGCACTTCGGCAAGCTCGCCCCAGAGCACGGCGATGGTGCCGCCGTTGCGGTAGCCGGGATCGACGCAGGTGCGACCCAGTTCCAGGATCGGGCCTTGCAGTTGCAGCAGCCCGTGCAGGCTGAATTCTTCTTCGCTGTAGAAGCGGCCCAGGCTGCTGGCGGCCTGGTGGTCGAGCAGGCGGGTGGTGGCGACCAATTGGCCGGTGGCCAGGTCGCGCACACCGATGTGGCGGCAGTGGATATCGTAGTCATCCATGTCCAGGCCCAGTTCCGCGCCCTTGAGCTTGGCCTTGAATTCGGCGCTGAACACCTTGAAACGCAGGGCCTGTGCTTCCTGCAGGGCCGCGGCGCCGACCAGGCGTTCGGCTTGCAGACGGCGTTCAGTGCTGTTGTCGCCAGAGCGAGCGATCCGAGTCATTGCGAGTCTCCATAAGCCAGCCAAATAGGGTTGCGGCCGGTCGGCTTTGTTGTGCAAAGTCAGCCTAGGTAGGCGCGGTGTCACCTCCGTGAATCTTTGGTGATGCTTGCGTGACACCCCTCACGAGGAGCATTCGATGACCTGGTTGCAACGACTCAACGACCCGCTGCGCCAGGCGCTGGCGGCCACTCTGGGCGAGACCTATGCGGCCACGCTGGAGCGTCTGGGCGCAGTCACGCCGTTCGAACTGGCGGCGCTGGGTGGGCGCGCGATGGACACGCCGGGATTGGCCTTTCTGATCGGTTACCAGGCCGCCTTGCGTGTGCTCTGGCCCAGCGCGCCTGCGGGGTTGGGGGCTTTGTGCGCCACCGAGCGACGCAGTGTGCGTCCGGCCGACATGCACACCCGTCTCGATGGGCTGCGGCTGAGTGGTCGCAAGGATTTCGTCACCGCCGGTCTCGACGCCGAATGGTTGCTGGTGGCGGCCCGCAGCGAAGCGCAGGGCGAGAGCGCGCGGCTGAGCCTGGCGGTGGTCTACCCCGGTGAGCCCGGCGTGACCCTCGAAGCGTTGCCGACCCTGCCGTTGATGCCTGAGGTCGGCCATGCCCGTGTCGAACTGAAGCACGCGGCCTGCGAGCTGCTGGCGGGGGATGGCTGGGATGCCTATGTCAAACCGTTCCGCTCCCTCGAAGACCTCTATGTACTCATCGCGCTGCTCGGGTGGCTGCACGGCGTTGCCCAGGAGTGCACCTGGCCCCAGGTGTTGCGCCTGCGCGTGATTGGCCTGCTCGCTGCCTGTGCCGAGGCCAGCCGACAGTGCGCCGACAGCGTGGGCTGTCATCTGTTACTGGCCGGCCTGTTCGCCCAGTTCCAGGCACTGCGTGGTGATATCGACGCGGCCCTGGCCAGCGGCCCCGGGCACTGGGCGCAACTTTGGCAGCGCGACCAGGGGCTGCTGGCACTGGCCGCCGCGACCCGGGAAAAACGCCTGGCCAAGGCCTGGGCTGCTGCAGGATTGTCATGAAGCCCAGGCATGCTCCGCCGATTGACCGCGCGTGAGGTATCGATGGGCAAACTGAAGGTGGTGCTGGGGATTCTCGGATTGATCGCCCTGCCGGTGTTCGCCGAGGAGTGGCCGGACAGCCAATGGCAGCAGGATCCGACGCGGTACGACTGGCAGGCTGTCGACGACTATGCCTTCGCGCTGCGCAACGATGTCGATCGCAGCGGTGTACGCAGCGATGCACTGCTGATCATTCGTGACGGTCGCGTTCTGTACGAGCGCTACGCAGCGCCTACAGGCGTCGACACCCCGCACCTGACCTGGTCGATCAGCAAGAGCGTGCTGGCCACGTTGCTGGGCGTCGCCCGCGGCGAAGGGCGTTTCCAGCTCGATGATCCGGCCGCCCGTTACTACCCCGCCTTGCGTGAGCATCCGCAACTGCGCCTGGTCGACCTGCTGCACTGGGCCAGCGGCCTGGCCTGGCAGGAAGACTATGAATACGCGCCGCTCAAATCCTCGGTCGTGGCAATGCTCTATACCCGCGGGCGCAATGACATGGCGGCCTACACCGCTGGCATGGCCCAAGCCGAGCTGCCGGGGCAGCACTTTGTCTATTCCAGCGGCGACAGCAATCTGCTGGCCGCGGCGCTACGCGGCATGCTCGGGGCGGACCAGTACGCCGACTATCCCTGGCAGGCGCTGTTCACCCCGCTGGGTATCACGCATGCGGTGTGGGAGCGCGACGGTGTTGGCACCTATGTCGGCTCCTCCTACCTCTACCTCAGTGCCCGCGATCTTGCGCGCATCGGCCTGCTGATGCAGCGCGACGGGCGCTGGCGTGAGCAGCAACTGCTGCCTGCCGATTGGGTGGCCTTCAATCGCACCCTGTTCACCCATGCCGAGCCGGTGCCGGGCGATGCCAACCCCGGCGGGCACTGGTGGCTGAACCAGCCGCTGCCGGGCAACCCACCGCCCTGGCCGGATGCCCCCACCGATACCTTCGCCGCCCTCGGTCACTGGGGCCAGGCGCTATATGTGCTGCCCACGCAGAAGCTGGTGATCGTACGCTACGGCGACGACCGCGACGGCAGCTACAGCCATAACGAACTGCTCAAGCGCGTGCTGGCCGTGCTGGCGAAGGCGGGTGCATGAAGCGGATCTTGCTGGTGTTGCTGCTGGTCCTGCTGGCCTGGGCATGGACCGAACGTCAGGCCCTGTCGGACTTTCCGAGCATTCTTTCGGCGTACTCGGCAAAGGAGTACTGCTCGTGCCGCTTCGTCATGGGTTTTGACGAGGCCTATTGCCGCGCCTATGTGAAGCAGTACCTGCCATTGGGGCGCCTGGAAGAGGACAGCCGCGCACGCAGCGTGCTCGCCGAAGGCCTAGGACGGCATAGCATGGCTGTCTGGCAGGGGCCGCGCGAGGGTTGTCGCTTGCTGCCGTGAAGGCCTGCGGGGTAAGGTTGTCGGCCTTGCTTCACGAGGTTTCACATGCCCACCTTGCTCCGCCTGCTACCTGCCCTGTTACTGGCCCTGTGCCTGCCTGCCCATGCCAACTGGCACCTGGACGGTGAGTCTTCGCGCCTGTCGTTCATCACCGGCAAGAACGGCGATACTGCCGAAGTACACCGCTTCCTGGTATTGCACGGCACCATCGACCGCAAGGGTGTGGCTGGCTTGAGCATCGAGATGGATTCGGTGAGCAGTGGTATCCCGCTGCGTGACGAGCGCATGCGTGACACCCTGTTCGAGGTCCAGCGCTTCCCCGAAGCGACGGTCAAGGCCCAGCTCGACCTGCGCCCGATCAACGACCTTGCCAACGGTGCCCAACTGGAACTGCGCCTGCCGCTGACCGTGACGCTGCATGGCCAGTCCCACAGCTACAACGCCCTGCTGCTGGCCACCCGCCTCGATGAGCGGCGATTCCAGGTGGTGACCCTCGAGCCGCTGCTGTTGCGTGCCGAAGACTATGGCTTGCTGCCAGGGCTGGAACGCCTGCGCACCTTCGCCGGGCTCAAGTCCATCAACCCGTCGGTGCCGGTGAGCGCGGTGCTGATCTTCACCGCGCGCTGACATGCCAGGGCCGGTCTTCCCCTGGCGGGATGGCAACCAGTTCGAACTGCTGATCGACGGCCCCGAATTCTTTCCCCGCATGCTCATGGCCATCGTGCGCGCCGAGCGCCAGGTCGATCTGGAACTTTACCTGGTGGAGGCGGGGGCCTGTGCCGATGCGGTGGTCGAGGCCCTGGAGTCTGCGGCCGCGCGTGGCGTGCGCGTGCGTTGCCTGTTCGACGATTATGGCGCCCTGGCCTTCCCTTCGGCCTTGCGTCAGCGTTTGCAGGCCGCCGGAGCCGAACTGCGCCTGTACAACCGTCTGCGCTGGCGCCGGGGCCTGCGCAACCTGTACCGCGATCACCGCAAGCTGCTGCTGGTGGACGAGCACTGGGCGGTGGTGGGTGGCACCGGCGTGACCGATGAATTCTGGACACCGGGCCAGGAGGCTAGTGAGTGGCATGAAGTGATGGTGCGTATGGAGGGACCGGTGGTGGCTGATTGGCAGCTGCTGTTCGACCGACAGTGGCACGCCAACCACCGTCGCACGGCCTGGCGCCCGCCGGAAAACTTCGGCCTGTCGCGCCTGCCGAAGATGCCGGCGCAGGGCGAGGGCCTGGGCCGGGTGGCCTACGCCGACGCGCGCCAGCACCGCGATATTCTGCATTCACTGGTCCGTGCACTGAACAGTGGGCAGCGTCGCATCTGGCTGGCGACGCCGTATTTTCTGCCAACCTGGAGCGTGCGCCGGTCGCTGCGCCGGGCGGCGCAAAAGGGTATCGACGTGCGCTTGCTGCTCACGGGGCCACGCACCGACCACCCTTCGGTGCGTTACGCTGGCCATCGTTACTACCCGCGTTTGCTGCGCGCCGGGGTGCGGATCTTCGAGTACCAGCCATGTTTCCTGCACCTGAAGATGGCCGTGGTTGACGACTGGGTCAGCATTGGTTCGTGCAACTTCGACCACTGGAATCTGCGCTTCAACCTCGAAGCCAACGTCGAAGCCCTCGATCCGCCGCTGACTGCTGCGGTGCTGGCCAGTTTCACGCGGGACTTCGCCTTGAGCGAGGAGGTCGATCTGGATCACTGGAAGGCCCGGCCGCTGTGGCGGCGGGTGCAGCAGCGGATCTGGGGCTGGCTGGATCGGCTGGTGGTCAATCTGCTGGATCGTCGCAACTGAGACCTGCGCCGTATATCGTTCATCGACAAAGCGGACTATCGTGCAGTGATTGTTCCCTGCAAACGAAGGAGTGGATGCGATGACGGCGAAGAAGATTCTCATGCTGGTGGGCGACTACGTCGAAGACTATGAAGTGATGGTGCCGTTCCAGGCCTTGCAGATGGTTGGCCACACGGTGCACGCGGTGTGCCCTGAGAAGATCGCCGGGCAGACCGTGCGCACGGCCATTCACGACTTCGAGGGCGACCAGACCTACAGCGAGAAGCCTGGGCACAACTTCGCCCTCAACTTCGATTTCGTCCAGGTGCGTGCCGAGGGCTATGACGCGCTGCTGATCCCCGGTGGGCGGGCGCCGGAGTACCTGCGTCTGGACGAGCGGGTGCTGAAACTGGTCAAGGAGTTCGACCAGGCGGGCAAGCCGATCGCGGCGGTGTGCCATGGCGCACAGTTGCTGGCGGCGGCAGGGGTGCTCGAAGGGCGTGCGTGCAGCGCCTATCCGGCGTGCGCGCCGGAGGTGCGGTTGGCCGGGGGACGGTTCGTGGATATTGCCATCGACCAGGCGCATGTGGATGGCAATCTGGTGACGGCGCCCGCTTGGCCGGCGCATCCGGCCTGGTTGGCGGCGTTCCTCAAGGTGTTGGGGACGCGTATTGCCTGATCTGGCAGCGGTTCTGGAGAAATACCTGTCGCGCAGGGGAAAGGGCTCATGTCGCAGCCGATGATAGGGTTTCCCCTCAGGCCCGGCTTGGCCGGGCGCGACAGAACGACTGCTCCGCATGGAAATCCGCCTGCTTCACGGCGCTGCCATCGCGCCTTACATCGATGATATCGCTCGCCTGCGCCTGACGGTGGTCCGCGAGTTCCCCTATCTTTACGACAGCACGCCGGCGTACGAGGCTGACGGTCTTCGCCGCTATATCGACTCCGAGCGCAGCCTGGCGATCCTGGCGATGGACGAGGGGCGGGTGGTAGGCGTTTCCACCGGCATGCCGTTGGGCGACAAGCCTGAGGCTTTCCGCCAGCCGTTTTTCGAGCAGGGACGCGATCCGCGCACCGTCTATTATTTCGGCAAGTCGGTGCTGCTGCCGGCTTATCGCGGGCGAGGGCTGGGCGTGCGCTTTTTCATCGAGCGCGAATCTTATGCGCACAAGCTGGGTGGCTTTCATTACTGCGCATTCAGTGCCGTCGAACGGCCCAATGGCCATCCGCGCCGGCCAGAAGACTACAAGCCGCTACACGCCTTCTGGCGTAATCGAGGGTTTCTGCATCAGCCTTCGCTGCGTGCGTCGTGTGCGTGGCGGGATCTGGGCGAGCCGGATGAGTCGGACAAGACGCTGTCGTTCTGGCTCAAGGATCTGTTGCTGTGATCCTGTGCTGAAACAGCAGCGCCCCGTTCGCGGGCAAGCCC
>NZ_JBNFMU010000086.1:0-22320 GCF_049942315.1 Pseudomonas wayambapalatensis | reverse complement strand
GGGGTTTTTTCTGTTGACTTGTTTTTTTGTTGTGTTGGGGCTGTTTTTTTTTGGAGGGGTGTGGTCCTTCCCCCTCCCCGCTACTACAGCATCTTCTCCAATCCCACCGCCTTGGCCACCCAGGCATTGAACCGGCGCCATATCCCGCCCGGCTCAGCGGTCAGGGTATGTATCTGGCCATTGTCTTCGGTCACCCAGACCATCTTCCCGTCCACCAGCTTCGGTTGGTAGCTCAACGCCGGCGCCATGCCCTGTTCAGCCAGTGCGCGGGTGTACTCAGCCAGCTCCGGGCTGTCGACCATCACCCCGACCTCGGTGTTCCACAGCACCGAACGCGGGTCGAAATTGAAAGAACCAATGAAGGTCTTGCGCCGGTCGAAGACCATCGCCTTGCTGTGCAGGCTCGAATCGGACTGACCCTTGAAGCTGAGCACGCCGCGCGCGGCGCTGGGGTCTCCGGGCTGGCGACGCAGCTCGAACAGCTCCACGCCATGCTCGAGCAGGGCGCGGCGGTAGGGCGCATAGCCGCCGTGCACGGCCGGCACATCGGTGGCTTCGAGCGAGTTGGTCAGCAGCTTGACCGAGGTGCCGGCGTCGGCGCGGCTGGTGAGGTACAGCAGGCCTGGCTCGCCCGGCACGAAGTAGGCCGACACCAGGATCAGCTCGCGGTGTACGTTCTTCAGGTCGGGCGCCAGTTGCTGGGTCATCAGCAACTGCGGGTCTGGCTCGCCGCGGGCCAGCACCTTGCTCGGCGCATCCCACAGCGCCTGGCTGTGCGCCCAGATCAGCTCGTTGCGCCAGATGTCCAGGCGTGGCTCGCTCTGATAGGCCATCAGTCGGTCGTACAAAGCCTTGCGCTGCACCCTGGCCTGCGCCAGCCAGGTTTCCAGGCGCTGGCGGCTGGCGCGCAGGTCGCTGGCGTCCGGCGTGCTCCACAGGAAGTCGCCGATCGGCCGGCTCAGGGCGCTGTTCCAGTACTGGTCGAAGCTATGCCCGAGCTGCTCGGCCACAGGCCCTACACCCAGCAAGTCGATGTCAGTGAAGTTCAGGTTGGGCTCGGCGTCGAAGTACTCGTCGCCCAGGTTGCGCCCGCCGACGATGGCCATGCTGTTGTCGACCAGGAACAGCTTGTTGTGCATGCGCCGGTGCTGCAGCGACAGGTTGAACAGCCGCCCCATGGCGCGCGTCAGGCCGGTGCTGCGGCCCAGGTGCAGCGGGTTGAACACGCGGATCTGGATATGGGGGTGGGCAGCAAGGGTGCCGATCAGGCTGTCCAGGCCATCGCTGGTGGTGTCGTCGAGCAGGATGCGTACCCGCACGCCGCGGTCGGCGGCGCGCAGCAGCTCGTGCACGAGGGCGCGGGTGCTCAGGCCATCGTGGACGATGTAATACTGCAGGTCGATGCTGGTCTGGGCGTTGCGGATCAGCTCGGCACGGGCGCGGAAGGCTTCGTTGCTGTTGGGCAGCAGGCGAAAGCCGGAGCGCCCCTCATAGGGCGCAGCCTGGCGCTGGACCGAGCGGCCGAACGCCGAGTCGTTGGCCGGCAGCGCCTGGCTCACGTCGCGAGGTGTATCGATGCTGGCGCAGCCGCTCAGGCCGAGCAGCAGCACCAGCAGCAGAGGCAGAACGCGCTGGAGTCTCAAGGGCGAATCGTCCTGTACGACAGGTCACTGGAAGGTTGGACCGTGGAAGGCGCTGCAAAGTTACCCGGCGCCGCTGTCCTGCGCCAGTAGGCGATAGGCAGTTTCACCCACCTTGCGTACCGCCGCCTCGATTTCCGGGGTGGCGCGGGTGGCGAAGTTCATGCGCAGGCAGTGGCGGTACTTGCCCGACGCCGAAAAAATGCTGCCTACGGCAATCTGTACGCCCTGTTCCAGCAGCGCACGGTTCAGTCGCAGGGTGTCGAAGCTCTCGGGCAGTTCCACCCACAGCATGAAGCCGCCCTGGGGCCGGCTGGCGCGGGTGCCGGGCGGGAAGTAGCGGGTCACCCAGTCGCTCATCTGGTCGCGGGCGCGCTGGTACTGCGCCCGGACCCGGCGCAGGTGCGGCTGGTAGTGGCCTTCGGCGATGAAGTCGGCGATCGCCAGTTGGGGCTGGCAGGCGGTGCTGCCGGTGCTGATGTACTTCATGTGCAGCACCCGCTCCAGGTAGCGACCGGGCGCCACCCAGCCGACCCGCAGGCCTGGGGCCAGGGTCTTGGAGAACGAGCTGCAAAGCAGCACGCGGCCATCCTCGTCGAACGATTTGATGGTGCGTGGGCGTGGGTAGGTGTAGGCCAGGTCGCCGTACACATCGTCTTCGAGGATCGCCACGTCGTAGCGCTGGGCCAGGGTCAGCAGGGCCTTCTTGCGCGCCTCGGGCATGATGTAGCCCAGCGGGTTGTTGCAGCTGGGGGTGATCTGGATGAGCTTGATCGGCCACTGCTCCAGCGCCAGTTCCAACGCCTCCAGGCTGATGCCGGTGGTCGGGTCGGTGGGGATCTCCAGCGCCTTCATGCCCAGGCCCTTGAGTGTCTGCATGGCGCCGTGGAAGCTGGGCGAATCCACCGCGACGATGTCGCCCGGCTCGCACACTGCGCGAATGCTGGTCGACAGTGCTTCATGACAGCCGGTGGTCACCACCAGGTCGCCCGGCCCGAGGTTGCAGCCTGAGTCGAGCGTCAGGCGGGCGATCTGCTCGCGCAGGGCGTCGTTGCCGTGGATGTTGTCGTAGTACAGCCCTGGCATGTCCAGGCGCCGGCTGAGCTGGGCAAGGCTGCGCAGCAGGGGCTTGAGCGTCGGGCTTTCGATGTCGGGCATGCCGCGGCCGAGCTGGATCACGTCCGGGTGGGGGCTGGCGCGTACCAGCTCGAGCACCTGCTCCCACTGGGAGATATCCACAGGGCGTTGGGCGGGGCGGCTGATGGCGGGCAGGGCCGGCAGGCTGCGATTTTCCGTGACGAAGTAGCCGGACTTGGGGCGCGGAGCCACCAGGCCGTTGTCCTCCAGCTGACGATAGGCCTGCTGTACGGTGCTCAGGCTGACGCCGTGCTCAAGGCTCAATGAGCGCACCGACGGCAGGCGTTCGCCAGGACGATACAGGCCTTGTTCGATCCGGGCACCGAGCAATTCGGCGAGGTTCATGTAGAGGGTCACGGCATACTCCTGCACACAGGGGGCAAGGTGAACGATACAGATTGGCCAAAAATACTGCATTCAGCCGCCGCTTTGCCAATTCTGTATGGAAATAATAACGCTAGGTTGAATCTGTATCGTGCATGGCTGCCGAGCGCATGCTTTCTCCAGCTTTCGAGGTAATCAGGAGACATGGCAATGAACGGCTTGAGCGATGTACGACTGCAACTGTTGGCGGAAGAACTGCGCGCAGGGCAGTGGCCCAAGGTTTCCAGCGCCCCTGTGGGCTTGGGGCGCCTGGGGCTGATGGTGCATCGCTGGCGCTCGCGCAGGGCGCTGCGCGAGTTGAGCGATCAGCAACTGCTGGATATCGGCATCAGCCGCCAGCAGGCCCGGGAGGAAGGGTGCAAGCCATTCTGGCGAGCGTGATCAGAGCAGTTCCTTCAACCGGTACCAGAGCATCCCCAGCGCCAGCAGCGGCGAGCGCAGGTGCTTGCCGCCAGGGAAGGTCGCGTGCGGCACCTTGGCGAACAGGTCGAAGCGCCCCGCCTGCTGGCCGCTGACGGCCTCGCCCAGCAGGCGTCCGGCCAGGTGCGTGGCGTTCAGGCCATGGCCGGAGTAGGCCTGGGCGTAATAGACGTTGGGCTGGCTGGCCAGGCGCCCCACCTGCGGCAGGCGATTGGCGCCGATGCCGATCATGCCGCCCCACTGATAGTCGATGCGCACACCGGCCAGCTGCGGGAACACCTTGAGCATCTTCGGGCCCATGTAGGCGCCAATGTCCTTCGGGTCGCGCCCGGAGTAGTGGCAGGCGCCGCCGAACAGCAGACGGTGATCGGCGGACAGGCGGAAGTAATCCAGTGCCACGCGCTGGTCGCACACGGCCATGTTCTGTGGCAGCAACTGGCGGGCACGTGCTTCGCCCAGGGGTTCGGTGGCGATGATGTAGCTGCCGGCGGGCAGCACCTTGCCGCCCAGTTCGCGGTTGAGATCGTTGTGGTAGGCGTTGGTGCACAGCACCAGCGTACTGGCGCGCACCCGGCCCCGCGCCGTGTGCACCTGGACTTGCGGGCCGTAGTCGATGCGGGTTACTGCCGAACCCTCGTGCAGCTTCACGCCCAGGCGCTCGGCGGCAGCCGCTTCGCCCAGGGCCAGGTTGAGTGGGTGCAGGTGGCCCGAGCCCATGTCGACCAGGCCGCCGACGAAGCTGTCCGAGCCGACCACGCTGCGGATCTCGGAGGCCGGCACCACGCGGACCTCGTGGCGGTAGCCCAGGCTGCGCAGTTCTTCGGCGTTTTCAGCGAAACCGTCCAGCTCGGCGGGCTTGTATGCCAGGTCGCAGTAACCCCAGGTCAGGTCGCAGGCGATGGCGTGGCGCTCGATACGTTGACGCGCGATCTCCACGGCCTCCAGGCCCATCAACTTGAGGCTGCGTACGCCATCCTCGCCAAGCACCGGCAGGAACTGCTCGACATCGTGGCCGACACCGCGGATCAACTGCCCGCCATTGCGACCGCTGGCGCCCCAGCCGATCTTGCGGGCTTCGAGCAGGATCACCGAAAAGCCGCGCTCGGCCAGTTCGATGGCGGTATTCAAGCCCGAATATCCACCGCCGACGATGCACACGTCAGCGCTGTGCTCGCCTTCCAGGCTTGGGTAATCCGGTTGCGGCGCGCTGCTGGCGGCATAGTAGGAGGCGGCGTGCTGCGCGCTGTTGATCATCTGGAGAGGCCCTGGGGTCGGTGCGAAGGGGGCGAGGATAAGCCGGGGTTTCGCGGTTGGGCAACCGGGCGAAGGCTTGTTCCACGAATGGTCCTATAATCCTCACAAATCCCGATGACACACCGCCCATGCCCTGCAACCACAAGATCCAGTTCCTGCGCGAACTCATCCCGTCCTTCGAATGCGAGCCGGGCTGCCACGACTGCTGCGGCCCGGTCACCACGTCCAGCGAAGAGATGGCCCGTCTGCCGCGCAAGACCCAGGCCGAGCAGGATGCTGCGCTGGAGCGCCTGGACTGCGTGCACCTCGGCCCGCAAGGCTGCACTGTCTATGAAGAGCGCCCGTTGATCTGCCGCCTGTTCGGCACCACGCCGCGCATGGCCTGCCCCCGTGGTCGTGGTCCGCAGCAGCCGATCGAGCCCGAGGCCGAGCGGCTGATCCATGGCTATATCGCCAGTACCCGCCAGGTGCTGGTCTGACGGTTCAGTCCGGAATCGGCAGGCAGAGGCTCTCCTTGACCTCTTCCATCACGATGTAGCTCTTCGATTCGCGCACATGCGGCAGCTTGAGCAGGATGTCGCCCAACAGCTTGCGGTACGAGGCCATCTCGGAAATGCGCGCCTTCACCAGGTAGTCGAAGTCGCCCGACACCAGATGGCACTCCAGTACATGGGGCAGCTTGAGGACGGCGCGGCGGAACTCTTCGAAGGTATCGCCGGACTTGTAGTCCAGGCTGATCTCGACGAACACCAGCAGGCTACCCTTGAGGTGTTGCGGATTGAGGCGGGCGTTGTAGCCCATGATGATGCCCTCACGTTCCAGGCGGCGGACACGCTCGGTGCAGGGGGTGGTCGACAACCCGACTTTCTCGCCCAGTTCGGTGAAGGAGATACGGCCGTCGTTCTGCAGGATGCGCAGGATGTTGCGGTCGATCTTGTCCAGTTCACGTTTGCTCTGGTGTTGGGTTCTCATAGGGGATGCCCCTCCGTGAAAGGCGTTTTTGCCGAGAATTCTCGCCAAATATAGGTTTTTATATAGTGAAATGCACTGGGCGGAGATTCTTATACTGCGCGCATCCATGCCATTTCAACAAAAGACTGCGGTGTACCGCGTGCGAGGGATAGACGATGCGAGTTCTGGTACTTGGTAGCGGTGTGATCGGAACCGCCAGTGCCTACTACCTGGCCCGGCAAGGTTTTGAAGTGACAGTGGTCGATCGCCAGCCGGCGGTGGCCATGGAAACCAGCTTTGCCAACGCTGGCCAGATCTCGCCCGGCTATGCCTCGCCCTGGGCCGCGCCCGGCGTGCCGCTCAAGGCCATCAAGTGGCTGCTCGAGCGCCACGCACCGCTTGCCATCAAGCTGACCGGTGACGTCGACCAGTACCTGTGGATGGCGCAGATGCTGCGCAACTGCACCGCCAATCGCTATGCGGTGAACAAGGAGCGCATGGTGCGCCTGTCCGAGTACAGCCGCGACTGCCTCGACGAGCTGCGTGCCGAAACCGGTATCGCCTACGAAAGCCGCACCCTGGGCACCACCCAGCTGTTCCGCACCCAGGCCCAGGTCGATGCCGCAGCCAAGGATATCGCGGTGCTCGAGCAGTCCGGCGTGCCCTACGAGCTGCTCGACCGCGACGGCATCGCCCGCGTCGAGCCTGCGCTGGCGGGCGTGAAGGACATCCTTGCTGGCGCCCTGCGCCTGCCCAACGACCAGACCGGCGACTGCCAGCTGTTCACCACCAAGCTGGCCGATATGGCCATCAAGCTGGGCGTCGAGTTCCGTTTCGGCCAGAACATCCAGCGCCTGGACCATGCCGGTGACCGGATCAATGGCGTGTGGATCGACGGCAAGCTGGAAACCGCCGATCGCTACGTGCTGGCGCTGGGCAGCTATTCGCCGCAATTGCTCAAGCCGCTGGGCATCAAGGCACCGGTGTATCCGCTCAAAGGCTACTCGCTGACCGTGCCGATCACCGATGCCGACATGGCGCCGACCTCGACCATTCTCGACGAAACCTACAAAGTCGCCATAACCCGTTTCGACAACCGTATCCGTGTCGGTGGCATGGCTGAAATCGCCGGTTTTGACCTGTCGCTGAACCCGCGTCGACGCGAAACGCTGGAGATGATCGTCAACGACCTTTATCCTCGCGGCGGCGACCTGAGCCAGGCCAGTTTCTGGACCGGCCTGCGCCCGGCCACTCCGGATGGCACCCCGATCGTCGGCGGTACTGCGTTCCGCAACCTGTTCCTGAATACGGGTCACGGCACCCTTGGCTGGACCATGGCTTGCGGTTCCGGTCGCCTGCTGGCCGACCTGATCGCGCGCAAGAAGCCGCAGATCAGTGCCGAAGGTCTGGATATCTCGCGCTATGGCAACAGCCGCGAGAGTGCTGGCCAAGGTAGCCCGGTGTCGGCTCACCAGTAATTTCAGCGCTGGCTTCCTCACGAGCGAGCCCGCTCCCACGGCAGGATGAGGACTTGTGGGAGCGGGTTTGCCCGCGAAAAGGCCAGCACCGTTCCTCCGTCATAAACAGATCCACCAGAAGGCTGCCCTCCATGCGCCCCGCCCGTGCCCTGATCGACCTCCAAGCCCTCCGTCACAACTACCGTCTGGCCCGTGAACTGTCCGGTGCCAAGGCCCTTGCCGTGGTCAAGGCCGATGCCTATGGCCACGGTGCGGTACGTTGCGCCCTGGCGCTGGAAACCGAGGCTGACGGTTTCGCCGTTGCCTGCATCGAAGAGGCCCTGGAGCTGCGTGCCGCAGGGATCAAGGCTCCGGTGCTGCTGCTCGAAGGCTTCTTCGAGGCCAGCGAGCTGGCGCTGATCGCCGAGCACGACCTGTGGTGCGTGGTGCACTCGCTGTGGCAGCTCGAAGCGATCGAGCAGACCGCCGTGCGCAAGCCGCTGAACATCTGGCTCAAGCTCGACAGCGGCATGCACCGCGTCGGCCTGCACCCCAAGGACTACCACGAGGCCTACCAGCGCCTGCTGGCCAGCGGCAAGGTCGCGCGCATCGTGCTGATGAGCCACTTCGCCCGCGCCGACGAACTCGATGCCTCGACCACCGAGCAGCAGGTCGCGGTGTTCGAGGCCGCCCGCCAGGGGCTGGCCGCCGAGTGCAGCCTGCGCAACTCCCCCGGCGTGCTGGGCTGGCCGCAGGTGCCGAGCGACTGGGTACGCCCAGGCATCATGCTGTACGGCGCCACGCCGTTCGAGGTCGCGCAGGCCGCAGCTGCGCGCCTGCAACCGGTGATGACCCTGCAATCGCGCATCATCAGCGTGCGCGAACTGCCAACCGGTGAGCCGGTCGGCTACGGTGCCAAGTTCACCAGCCCGCGCCCGACCCGGGTTGGCGTGGTCGCGATGGGTTACGCCGATGGCTACCCACGCCACGCGCCCACTGGCACCCCGGTGTTGGTCGCCGGCAAGCGGACTCAACTGATTGGCCGGGTCTCGATGGACATGCTCTGCGTTGACCTCACCGAAGTGCCCGAGGCGGGTGTCGGCAGCCCGGTCGAACTGTGGGGCAAGCAGGTCCTGGCCAGTGACGTGGCGCAGCAGGCGGGCACCATTCCCTACCAGATCTTCTGCAATCTGCGGCGCGTACCGCTGGATTATTACGGCGAATGAGGCGCTGAAGCGGACAGGCTGGGGTCTTGCGTGTTGTAAATACTGAACGGCATTGCCATGATATCGTTCACATTTGACCCCACCTCGACCGTTTCTGGAGGCGCAAGCTTTGGACGTCGGCGAACGACTGCAAGCCATCCGCAAGCTCAAGGGCCTGTCCCAGCGCGAACTCGCCAAACGGGCGGGCGTAACCAACAGCACCATCTCGATGATCGAGAAGAACAGCGTGAGCCCGTCGATCAGCTCCCTGCGCAAGGTGCTCAGCGGCATTCCCATGTCGATGGTCGAGTTCTTTTCCGTCGAGCTGGCCCCTGAAAGCCCTACCCAGATCGTCTACAAGGCCCACGAGCTGATCGACATTTCCGACGGCGCGGTGACCATGAAGCTGGTCGGCAAATCGCACCCCAACCGTGCCATCGCCTTTCTCAACGAGGTCTATCCACCGGGCGCCGACACGGGGGAGGAGATGCTCACCCACGATGGCGAAGAGACCGGAATCCTGCTCGAAGGCCGCCTGGAGCTGGTGGTCGGGGCGGAGACCTTCATCCTCGAAGCGGGCGACAGCTACTACTTCGAGAGCACCCGCCCGCACCGCTTCCGCAACCCTTTCGAAGAACCTGCCCGCCTGATCAGTGCTGCCACGCCTTCGAACTTTTGATCCAGCGCAGCGTATTGTTTCGCCAATACCCCTTTCCTGTGTGGGGTCGTTTCACGCCTTCCGGGTAGCCGCTATACTTTTCAACGCTCGCCAACCGTGGCCGCGGGCGTGATTAGCCACCATGAGGGTGTACGCGTGAACCAAATCAAGAAGATGCTGGCCGTACCAGCAGCCGTATTCGCCCTCTGGGCACTCAATGCAACCGCTGCGACCAATGACGACATCGCCAAGCGCCTGGAACCGGTGGGGCAGGTGTGCGTCCAGGGCCAGGAGTGCAAGGGCATGGAAGTGGCCGTATCGGCCGGTGGCGGTGGCGCCAAGACGCCCGATGAAATCATCGCCAAGCACTGCAATGCCTGCCATGGCACGGGCCTGCTGAACGCGCCGAAAATCGGCGACACGGCCGCCTGGAAAGAGCGCGCCGATCACCAGGGCGGCCTCGACGGCATCCTGGCCAAGGCCATTACTGGCATCAACGCCATGCCGCCCAAGGGGACCTGTGCGGATTGCTCGGACGACGAGCTCAAGGGTGCGATCAAGAAAATGTCGGGGCTGTAGGCCGGACCGGATTTGCGCAAAGCCCGCCATCGATGGCGGGCTTTGCATTTGCGGGGGAATCTGCCCGTAGGAGCGGGCTTGCCCGCGAAAGCGCCGGCCCGCTCAGCAAATCAGCTAGGGTAATGGTCACAGCCTGTACGCCCCGAAAAAGCCACAGGAGCCCCCCATGCCCCACCGCTGCTCGATCGACCAGGCCGTCGACCAGGTCCTGGCCCGTCTCCCCGCCCATATCCACATGGGCCTGCCCCTTGGCCTGGGCAAACCCAATGCCTTCGTCAACGCCCTCTATGCGCGCATCCGAGACCTGCCCGAGCGCCGCCTGACGATCTACACCGCCCTCAGCCTGGGCCGACCGCCGCTGGGTGACGGCCTGCAGCGGCGTTTCCTCGAACCCTTCGTCGAGCGCGTGTTCGCCGACTACGAAGAGCTCGACTACCTCGCCGACCTGCGCAACGACACCCTCCCGGCCAACATCCGTGTCGAGCAGTTCTTCATGCAGCCCGGTTCGCTGCTGCACAGCGAGACCGCCCAGCAGGACTACGTCAGTAGCAACTACAGCCACGCTGCGCGCGATATCAACGCCAAGGGCCTGAACCTCATCGCCCAGATCGTCGCCGCCACGCCCGAGCGTCCGGATCACCTGAGTCTGGCCTGCAACCCCGATATCACCCTCGACCTGTTGCCGATGATCGCCAAGCGCCGCGCCGCCGGCGAAACCATCCTGCTGCTTGGCCAGGTGCATGTCGAACTGCCCTACATGCCGGGCGACGCCGAGCTTGCGGCCCAGGATTTCGACCTGCTGATCGACACTCCCGAGCAGCGTCGGCTGTTTTCCACGCCGAACATGCCGGTCACCCTCCAGGATCATTGCATCGGCCTGCACGCCAGCACCCTGGTGCGCGATGGTGGCACCCTGCAGATCGGCATCGGCGCCATGGGCGATGCCGTGGCTGCTGCGTTGCTCGCGCGTCAGGGCGACAACGACGGCTACCGCGCGCTGCTCGAAGACCTGGACCTGAACCCCTGGAAAACGCTGATCGAGCGTGAGGGTGGTATGGATGCCTTTGCTCAGGGGCTCTACGGCTGCAGCGAGATGTTCGTCAACGGCCTGCTGGCGCTGGCCGAAGCAGGCGTGGTGCGGCGTCCGGCCGACGAGCAGGGCGTGCTGGTGCATGGCGGATTCTTCCTCGGTAGCGCGGATTTCTACCGGCGCTTGCGGCAGATGCCTCTTGAACAGCGCAAGCGCTTCGCCATGACCGCCATCAGCTTCATCAACGAGCTGTATGGCGACGAAGCGCTCAAACGTCGCCAGCGCCGCGATGCGCGCTTCGTCAACACGGTGTTCGGCATGACCCTGCTCGGCGCCGGGGTGGCCGATCAACTGGAGGATGGCCGGGTACTCAGTGGCGTGGGCGGGCAGTACAACTTCGTTGCCCAGGGCCATGCGCTGGAGGGCGCGCGTTCGATCCTGCTGCTGCGCAGCTGGCGCGAGGCGGGTGGCGAGGTGACGTCGAATGTGTTCTGGCAGTACGGCCATTGCACCATTCCCCGGCACCTGCGCGACATCGTGATCACCGAATACGGCATCGCCGACCTGCGTGGGCAGACCGACAGCGAGGTGATCGCACGGCTGCTGGCGATCAGCGACTCACGTTTCCAGAAGCCTTTGATGGAGCAGGCCAAGAAGGCCGGCAAGCTGGCGCGGGACTTTGAGCTATCGGCACGTTTCACCGACAACACGCCCGAGCGCCTGGAGGCGGTCAAGGCGCTGCATGCGGGGTTGTTCCCCGAGTATCCGTTGGGCAGCGACTTCACGCCTGAGGAGCAGGACCTGCTGCGGGCGCTGAACTGGCTCAAGAGCAAGTTCAAGCTGAGCGAGGTGCTGGAGTTGGGCAAGGCTGCGCTGGATGCGCCAGAACCTCAGGCCTATCCGGCGCATCTGCTGCGGATGGGGCTGAGTGAACCGCAGGGGCTGAAGGAGGAGCTGTACCAGCGGTTGCTGCTGGCGGGGTTGCAGGCGAGTCAAAAAAGCTAGGAGCAAACGAGGCCCCGTGGAGCTGTCAGTGCCGACCTCTTCGCGGGCTTGCCCGCGAAGAGGCCCTCATTGAATGGCCACAATCGAGTGAGTGTGGCGCCGCCTTACTCGATGAAGGTCACGACCCCACCTTCCAGCGACTTCACCCGAGCCAGCGATTCGACGCGATAGCCCTGGCTGTCCAGCTCGGCGCGGCCGCCCTGGAACGACTTCTCGATGACGATCCCCAGGCCCGCCACCGTGGCGCCGGCCTGCTTGATGATCGAGATCAGCGCCTGGGAAGCCTTGCCGTTGGCCAGGAAGTCATCGATCACCAGCACGCGGTCGCTGCTGTTGAGGTGACGCGGCGAGATGGCCACGGTGTTCTCGGTCTGCTTGGTGAAGGAATACACCGAAGCGGTCAGCAGGTTCTCGGTCAGGGTCAGCGACTGGTGCTTGCGGGCGAAGATCACCGGCACGCCCAGCTTCAGGCCGGTCATCACTGCCGGAGCGATACCCGACGCCTCGATGGTGACGATCTTGGTCACGCCGGAGTCTGCGAACAGGCGGGCGAACTCGTCACCGATCAGTTGCATCAGTGCAGGATCGATCTGGTGGTTGAGAAACGCGTCGACTTTGAGAACCTGATCGGAAAGCACGATGCCTTCTTCGCGAATCTTCTGATGCAGTGCTTCCACTGTGTATTCCTCGATGTAGCAAGAGTGGCCGCATCCAGAAGGTAGCGGCAAAGGTTGAAAGAGTAATGGTTGATCAGCGTTTGAGCATGGCCCGGATGTCGGCCAGCGCGTTGTTGCCCCGCGCCGCCTTCACCTCCACAGGCGCATCCTCCAGGCCTTCCCAGGCCAGGTCGTCCGGCGGCAGTTCGTCGAGGAACCGGCTGGGCGTGCAATCGATGATTTCGCCGTACTGCTTGCGCTTGGCGGCGAAGGTGAACGCCAGGGTCTGACGGGCGCGGGTGATGCCCACGTAGGCCAGGCGGCGCTCTTCCTCAATGGTGTCGGCTTCGATGCTCGAGCGGTGGGGGAGGATTTCCTCCTCCATGCCCATGATGAACACGTAGGGGAACTCCAGGCCCTTGGAGGCGTGAAGGGTCATCATCTGCACACCTTCGGCGTTTTCTTCCTCTTCCTGCTGGCGCTCGAGCATGTCGCGCAGCACCAGCTTGCCGATGGCGTCCTCGATGGTCATGTCACCCTCTTCGTCCTTCTCGAGGGTGTTCTTCAGCGCATCGATCAGGAACCAGACGTTGCCGATGCGAAAATCCGCCGCCTTGTCGCTGGCGGTGTTCTGGCGGATCCAGTTCTCGTAGTCGATATCCTTGACCATCTCGTGCAGCGCAGCGATCGGGTCTTCCAGGGCGACCTTGTGGCGCACGCCGTCGAGCCAGTGCTTGAAGCGCTGCAGGCGTTCGGTGTAGCGCGCATCCAGGTGCTCGCCCAGGCCCAGTTCCTCGCTGGCGGCATACATCGACACGCCACGCTCGGTGGCGTAGTTGCCGAGTTTTTCGAGCGTGGTCGAGCCGATCTCGCGGCGCGGCACGTTGATTACTCGCAGGTAGGCGTTGTCGTCGTCCGGGTTGACCAGCAGGCGCAGGTAGGCCATGAGGTCCTTGACCTCCTGGCGACCGAAGAAGCTGTTGCCGCCCGACAGGCGATAGGGCACCTGGTGGTGCTGCAGCTTCAGCTCGATCAGCTTGGCCTGGTAGTTGCCGCGGTAGAGGATGGCGAAGTCGCTGTACGGGCGATTGGTGCGCAGGTGCAAGGTAAGGATTTCCATGGCCACGCGCTCGGCCTCGGCTTCCTCGTTCTTGCAGCGGATCACGCGGATTTCGTCGCCCACGCCCATCTCGCTCCACAGCTGCTTCTCGAAGTCGTGGGGGTTGTTGGCGATCAGCACGTTGGCGCAGCGCAGGATACGGCTGGTGGAGCGATAGTTCTGCTCGAGCATCACCACTTTCAGGGAGGGGTAGTCCTCCTTGAGCAGCATCAGGTTTTCCGGGCGCGCGCCACGCCAGGCGTAGATCGACTGATCGTCGTCGCCCACCACGGTGAACTGGTTGCGCATGCCGATGAGCATCTTCACCAGCAGGTACTGGCTGGCGTTGGTGTCCTGGTATTCGTCGACCAGCAGGTAGCGCACGCGGTTCTGCCAGCGCTCGAGCACGTCGGTGTGCTCCTGGAACAGCTTGACCGGTAGCAGGATCAGGTCGTCGAAGTCCACCGCGTTGTACGCCTTGAGCGTGCGCTGGTAGTGGGTGTAGACGATGGCGGCGGTCTGCTCGCGCGGGTTGCGCGCTTTCTCCAGGGCTTCGGCGGGCAGGATCAGGTCGTTCTTCCACGAGCCGATCATGTTCTTGATCTCGTCCAGCCCGTCGTCGCCGGAGTATTCCTTCTGCATGATGTCCGACAGCAGCGCCTTGATGTCGGATTCGTCGAAGATAGAGAAGCCTGGTTTGTAGCCCAGGCGCTGGTGTTCCCGGCGGATGATGTTCAGGCCCAGGTTGTGAAAGGTGCACACCGTCAGGCCCCGGCCTTCGCCCGGACGCAGCAGGGTGCCGACCCGCTCCTTCATCTCGCGCGCGGCCTTGTTGGTGAAGGTCATGGCGACGATGTACTGGGCACGGATGCCGCAGTTCTGGATGAGGTGGGCAATCTTGCGCGTGATCACGCTGGTCTTGCCGGAGCCTGCACCGGCGAGCACCAATAGAGGGCCGCCGACGTAGTCTCGGGCTTCCTGTTGCCGGGGATTGAGTCGGGACATGCTAGAAACCGGGAGTAACCAGAAAATAGCCGCGCATTCTAGCAGGCATGGGTCGGTTATGGCGCGACCGTCTGACAGTGTGATGCAGCGCACCATTCAGATTTGCGGGCGTTGCGACTTTCGCGCAGGATGCACGGCACAATCCGTCGAGATGCGGGGCAGGGAACGCCACATGCAAAAGTGAGAATCATTTCTACTTGTCGGTTAGGATACGGCGCATCCTCGGTCACACCGTTCAAGCCCTAAGGAGCCCGCTTGTCCACGCCCGTCGAACCGTTGCGCTTGCTGCTGTTGGCCGATGAGCCGGAATGGGCTGCATTGCTGCGCGAATGTGTCCAGCCGCTGGCCGGCAGCGCGGTGCTGTTGACTGCGCCGAGCTGGGAGGCGGTGGACAGCCTGTTCGTTCACGATCGCCAGGCTGTGGTGCTGGCCACGCCCGACCTGCAGCCGGCACCCGGGCGCTGCGACCTGCCGACCATCCTGCTGCTGGAGCACGAGCCCGAGGCGCCTCCGGTGGGGGTGAGCGACTGGCTGGTGCGCGGGCAGCTGAACAGTGATGCGCTACGCCGCTCGTTGCGCCATGTACGCGAACGCGGTGTGCTGGTCGCCACCTTGCAACGCCTGGCCGAGCAGGACCCGCTCACCGGCATCGCCAATCGCCAGGGCTTCCAGGCACTGCTCACCGCCCGCCTGGCGGAGAACGCAGGCCGCGGCCTGGCCCTCGGCCACCTGGACCTGGACAACTTCCGCCACGTCAACGACGCCCTGGGGCACCAGGGCGGTGACCGCCTGATCCTGCAGGTGGTCAACCGTCTCAAGCAGCAACTGGAGGCCGGCGACCAGTTGGCCCGCCTGGGCAGCGATGAGTTTGCGCTGTTGATCGACACCCGCCGCGACCCCAGCCGCGCCGAGCGCACTGCCGAGCGAATCGTCGAGGCCCTCGCCGAGCCCTACTGGATCGATGGCGAAAGTCTGCTGCTCGGCTGCAGCCTGGGCCTGGCCCATGCCCGTGCGCAAGCGGGTGCCGATCCGTTGATGTGGCATGCACACATCGCCATGCGCCAGGCCAAGGGCAGCCAGGGCTGCACGTATCACGTGTTCAACGAGCGGATAAACAGCAACGCCCGCAGCCTCGCCGACCTGGAAAGCGAGCTGCGCCGGGCCCTGCGTCGTGACGAGCTGGAACTGCACTACCAACCGCGCCTGAACCTCAGGGACGGCACCATCGTCGGCCTCGAGGCGCTGGTGCGCTGGCGCCATGCCGAGCGTGGCCTGCTGCCGCCGAGCGAGTTCGTGCCGCTGGCCGAGCAGAGCGGGCTGATCGTACCGCTGGGCTACTGGGTCATCTCCCGCGCCCTGCGTGACATGCAGGCTCTGGGCGAGCACGGCCTGGCGCCGTTGCACATGGCGGTGAACCTGAGCTTCCGCCAGTTCCAGGACAGCCAGCTGTTGGCGACCCTGAGCCGGCTGATCGTCGAGCACGGCGTCGATGCGCGCTGGCTGGAGTTCGAGCTGACCGAGACCGCGGTGATGCGCCGCAACGAAGTGGTGCGCCAGACCATGGATGCACTGGGGCGCCTGGGTGTGCGTTTCTCGCTGGATGACTTCGGCACTGGTTTTTCGTCGTTCGTGCACCTGAACAGCCTGCCCATCACCTTGCTCAAGGTCGATCGCAGCTTCGTCGCTGGCATGGAGCAGCGCGAAGAGAACCGCAAGCTGGTGCATGCGATGATCAACCTGGCGCACAACCTCAACCTGGAGGTGGTCGCCGAGGGGGTGGAAAGCGACGAGCAACTGGGGCTGCTGCGTGACTTCGGTTGCGACCAGGTGCAGGGGTTCCTGGTGAGCCGACCGTTGCCGATCGATGAGCTGATCGTCTACCTGTTCCAGGCGGGCAAGCCGCAGCTGGTGAGTGTTTAGCCTGTAGCGGCCCTGTCGCGGGGCCGCCACCGATTTCAGGCCGACACCGCCACCCCCACGGCCGCCTTGCCCAGCAGCCGCTTCATCCGCCATTCGAACGCCAGTGTCAGCGCCACCGCCGCGCACGCCAGCCCCAGCGCCAAGCCCCACCAGATACCCACCGCACCCCCGCCGAGGGTGAAGGCGAACACCCAGGCGCAGGGTGCGCCCACCAGCCAATAGCACAGCAGGCCGATCACGAACGTGGTCTTGGCGTCCTTCAGGCCGCGGATCGAGCCCATGGCGATGGTCTGCGTGCCGTCGAACAGCTCGAACCAGGCGGCCACCATCACCAACTGCACGGCGAGCGCGAAGATGGCGGCGAACGCCGGGTCATTGCGGTCGACCAGCAGCCCCACGAAGGTTTCCGGGAACAGCCAGAACAGCACCGCGAAGGCGAACATCACCACCGCGCCCAGGCCGATTCCGATGCGCCCGGCGCTGCGCGCGGCCAGCAGGTTGCCTGCACCGTAGTACAGCCCGACCCGCATGGTCACCGCGTAGGACAGCCCGGTCGGCACCATGAACGCTGCGGAAATGATCGGCAGGGCGATCTGGTGCGCGGCCAGCTCGGTATCGCCCAGTACACCCATGCACAGGGCGGCGAAGGCGAACAGGCCGACCTCGACGATGTAAGTGCCGCCGATCGGCAGGCCCAGCCGCCATAGCTCGCGCAGTGCATCGAGCGAGGGGCGTGACAGGCCCTTGCGCAGCGGATAGGCGTCGTATGCGCGGTGCCAGTGGATGTACAGCGCCAGGGCGATGGCCATGCCCAGCGACACCACGGCAGTGACCAGGCCGATGCCCATCAGGCCCAGCTTGGGCAGGCCGAACATGCCTTCGATCAACGCGTGGTTGAACAGGTAGTTGAGCACCGTGCCCACCAGGCTGATGATCATCACCGGGGTCGAATGGCCCAGGGCACTGGTAAAGCCGCGCAGGGCCATGAAGGTCAGGTAGCCGGGCAGCGCCAGGGGCAGCAGGGTGAGGAACTGCATGGCCATGTCGACGTTGTCGGGACGCTGGCCGAACAGCAGCAACACAGGTTTGAGGTTCCACAACACCAGGGCCGCGCCCAGGGCCAGGCCCCAGGCCAGCCACAGGCCGTTCTGCGCCAGGCGCGTGGCCCCGGCGATGTCACCTGCGCCCTTGCGGAAGGCCACCAGGGTGCCGACCGCAGCGATCACGCCCAGGCAGAAGATCGACACGAACGAGTAGCTCGCCGCACCCAGGCCGCCCCCTGCCAGCGCCTGTGGGCTGATGCGCGCCATCATCAGGGTGTCGGTGAGCACCATCAGCATGTGCGCCAATTGCGAGGCGACCAGGGGCCCGGCCAGGCGCAGCAGAGCCTTGAGTTCGGTGGTGGGCGCGACATGCATGGGGCGAAGTCCTTGAGTATGAGTCCTACAGCGAGAATTGGGGATTCTGAGGCTTCGGTCAGCATTCCACAAAAGGATAAAAGCGATCGTTGGCATGAGTTCAACTCATGGATGTATGATTTCGATGATTCGCCTCATGCCCACGTATGACAGGTGTCCCATGTCCCGTCAGCTACCACCGCTGTATGCCCTGCGCGCATTTGAAGCGGCCGCGCGGCTGAGCTCCTTCACCCGCGCCGGGGAGGAGTTGTCCATTACCCAGAGTGCGGTCAGCCGCCATATCCGCACCCTCGAAGAGCACTTTGCCTGCCGGCTGTTCGTGCGCAACGGTCGCAACCTGCAGCCCACCGAGGCGGCGCGGATGCTGCTCCCTGGCGTGCGCGACGGTTTCGCGGCACTGGAACGGGCCTGCAATACCTTGCGCGGTGAGGACGACATCCTGCGCATGAAAGCCCCCTCGACCCTGACCATGCGCTGGCTGCTGGCGCGCCTGAGCCGTTTCCGCCACTTGCAGCCGGGCAACGAGGTGCAACTGACCAGCGCCTGGATGGACGTCGACCATGTGGACTTCAATCAAGAGCCCTTCGATTGCGCGGTACTGCTCAGCGATGGCAGCTTTCCGGTGGATTGGGAGGTGCGCCGGCTGTTCGCCGAGCTGCTGATTCCGGTGGGCGCCCCGGACCTGCAGGCCGAGGCGCCCTGGGACGCGCGCAGGCTGGCCAGCGTCGAGCTGCTGCACCCGACGCCCGATCGTCGCGACTGGCGCAGTTGGCTGGCGCGCATGGGCCTGAGCGAAACGGTGTCGCTCAAGGGCGGGCAGGTGTTCGACACCCTGGAGCTGGGCATGATCGCCGCCGCCCGGGGTTATGGGGTGTCGATGGGTGACCTGCTGATGGTCGCCGAAGACGTCGCCCAGGGGCGCCTGAGCCTGCCATGGCCGACGGCGGTGGCCAGCGGTCTGGACTATTACCTGGTGTGGCCGCGCACCCGGCCGGGGGGCGAGCGACTGCGGCGCTTGAGTGCCTTCTTGCAGGAGGAAGCGGCGGCGATGGATTTGCCTGAGGTGGAGATCCTGGGAGCGTCTTGAGCGGGCCGATTCAGAACGTATTCGTTGCAAGATTTTTCATGAAATCCGCCCGCGAACCTTGAGCAAGTCGAAGTGGAAGTGAACAATGTTCGCTTTCGTATTCTCGCCGAGATCGCCCCATGATTCCCCGTTCCCGTCCGCTCGCCTGGTTGCCGGCCTTGTTGCTCGGTCCGGTGCTGGCGCTGTGCAGCACCCTGGCGCAGGCCGAAGCCCCCGCCGAGGCCACCAAGGCGTTGCACCTGCTGGACTACATCGGTGCCGACTACCCGCCGACCGTGCATGACGGCAAGGTGGTGGATGAGGGTGAATATCGCGAACAGCAGGAGTTCAGCGGGGTGCTGGCCGAGCTGGTCAAGGGCTTGCCCGCCAACCCCGAGCGCGACGCCCTCGAGCAGGGTGTGCAGGCGCTGCGCCAGGCCATCGAGCAACGCCAGGACGGTGGCGCCGTGGCGCACCAGGCTCGGCAGTTGGGTGCGCGGCTGGCGGTGGCCTATGAGGTCAGCCAGGCGCCGGTGATCACGCCGGATCCGGCTCGCGGTGCCGCGCTGTATGCGCAGAACTGCTCGATCTGCCACGGTGACAGCGGTGCCGGTGACGGCCCGGCGGGTGTCGGCCTGGAGCCTGCGCCGGCCAACCTGCGCGAAGCCCAGCGCCTTGACCAGTTGAGCCTGTTCGACCTGTACAACACCCTCGGCCTGGGTATCGAGGGCACCGAGATGCCGTCATTCGCCGATCAGCTCGACGAGCGCCAGCGCTGGGACGTGGCCGCCTACATTGCCAGCTTCACCGCCGACCCGCAGGCGGCCAAGGGCGACAAGACCTGGAACATCGCCGACCTGGCCCGCCAGACCCCGGCCGAAGTCGGCGCCAATGAAGGCGCCGACGCCGTTGCTGCATTCCGTGCCCAGCGCGCCCAGCCACCGCAGGTCAAGCGGGGCCCGGCACAGCTGCTCGAATACACCTCCAGCACCCTGGACAAGAGCCTGGCGGCCTACCGCGAGGGCGATCACGACCAGGCCTACGACCTGTCGGTGGCCGCTTATCTCGAAGGTTTCGAGCTGGTGGAGAGCTCGCTCGACAACATCGACGCGCAGGTGCGCAAGGATACCGAGAGGTCGTTGATGGCCTACCGGCAGTCGCTGCAGGATGGCCTGCCTGCCGAGCAGGCCGCGCAGCGCCTGGCCGAGGCCAAGGTCAAGCTGGAGCAGGCTGCGAAACTGCTTGGCAGCGACGGCCTGAGCTGGTCGCTGAGCTACATCTCCGGGCTGCTGATCCTGCTGCGCGAGGGCCTGGAGGCGATCCTGGTGCTGGCGGCGATCCTCGCCTTCCTGCGCAATACCGGGCAGCAGTCGGCGGTACGCAGCGTCAACATCGGTTGGGGCCTGGCCCTGGTTGCAGGTTTCGCCACCTGGGCCCTGGCGGCCTACGTGATCGATGTCGGCGGCGCCCAGCGCGAGTTGCTCGAGGGCTGCACGGCGCTGTTCGCTGCGGTCATGGTGCTGTGGTTGGGGGTGTGGATGCATGACCGGCGCCACGCCGCAGCCTGGCAGGACTACATCAAGAGCAGCCTGCTCAGTGGCGGCGGGCGCTTCGGCTTCGCCATGCTGGCGTTCTTCTCGGTGTACCGCGAGCTGTTCGAGGTGATCCTGTTCTACGAAACCCTGTGGCTGCAGGCCGGGCCTGCCGGGCACCAGGCGGTGCTGGCCGGTGGTGCCACTGCGCTGGTGTTGCTGGTGGGGTTGGCCTGGGTGATCCTGCGCGGGTCGGCGAAGCTGCCGCTGTCGCTGTTCTTCAGCATCAACGCCGCGTTGTTGTGCGCCCTGTCGGTGGTGTTCGCCGGGCACGGCGTCAAGGCACTGCAGGAAGCTGGAGTGCTGGGCACGCGGCCGGTGCCGTTCTTCGAGTTCGATTGGCTGGGGATTCACGCCGACGCCTATTCGCTGAGTGCGCAGGCGGTGGCGTTGCTGGCTATCGTGGCGCTTTACGGGCGCTCGCGGATTGCCGAGAAGCGCAGGGTAGCAGCGAACTGAGGTCGGGGCTGGCACACTATCTCTTTTCGAATTACGGAAACATCGTCATGCGCATATGGATCGACGCCGACGCCTGCCCCAAGGCGGCCAAGGACCTGATCGTCAAGTTCGCCCTCAAGCGCAAGCTGGAAGTGGTGATGGTGGCCGGCCAGGCGGTGGCCAAGCCGGCCTTCGCGATCGTGCGGTTGATCGTGGTGCCCAGCGGCATGGATGCCGCCGACGACTACCTGGTGGAGCATGCCGAGCCCGGCGAGCTGGTGATCTGCAGCGATGTGCCGCTGGCCGATCGCCTGATCAAGAAGGGTGTAGCGGCGCTGGATCCGCGTGGTCGCGAGTTCGACGAGCGCAACATGGGGGATCGGCTGGCGGTGCGCAACCTGTTCACTGAATTGCGTGAACAGGGGCAGGTCGGCGGCGGGCAGGCGCCCTATGGCGAGCGGGAGAAGCAGGCGTTTGCCAATTCGCTGGATCGGATCCTCACGCGGTTGACGCGTTGACCTTTTCGCGGCCTTGCCCGCGAAAAGGCTCGCCCTGATGCGTTTCAGTCCTTCTCGTGAGTCAGCTCCAGCACCCGGTCCACCAGTTTGTAGATCCCACCCGCCGCTTCGCTGATCGACTTGGCCAGCATGTAGGCCGGGGTGCTCACCAGCTTGCGCTGGGTGTCTTCGACGATGTCATGTACATCGCACTCTTCATGGGTGCCGCCCATCTTCACCACGGCTGCGCTGGTGCCGGCATCGTTGCCGATGGTGCAGACCACGCCCGGGCCGTAGATCTTCGCGGCCAACGCCGGCGAGATGCAGATCAGGCCGACCGGCTTGCACGCCGCCGCGAAAGCCTCGGCCAGCGCCAGCACATCGGGGTTCACGCTGCAGTTGGCGCCTTCGACGGCGAAGTTGGACAGGTTCTTGGCTGCGCCGAAACCGCCGGGCACGATCAGCGCGTCGAAGTCCTCGGCCTTGGCTTCGCGAATGTCCTTCACTTCACCGCGGGCGATGCGCGCCGACTCCACCAGCACATTGCGCGACTCGGGCATCTCTTCGCCGGTCAGGTGGTCGATCACGTGCATCTGCGCGATGTTTGGCGCGAAACACTGCACCTGGGCGCCGCGCTGGTCGAGGCGCAGCAGGGTGATCACGCTTTCGTGGATTTCGGCGCCGTCATAGACGCCACAGCCGGAAAGAATCACCGCTACCTTTTTCGTCATGCTCATTACTCCAGTGTCGAGGCGCTAAATGTCCTCTAGTTTGGCAGATGTGGCCATAGGGGTTGTGCCCGACGCGGCCTAGGCTCTGTATGAAAAGCCTTGATACTCGGTGATGCTGCGTTGAAAACAGCCTCGGAATGCTCATTTACAACCCGTAAACTCCGCTTCCTCGGCTGTT
>NZ_JBNFMU010000085.1:0-9306 GCF_049942315.1 Pseudomonas wayambapalatensis | reverse complement strand
CCAGCCCGACCCCTGTGGGAGCGGCGGTTCGGCGCTCCGACTTGCCCGAGAAAAAGACACCGCGCTGCCTGGCACGGGCTACGCCCGTGTTCGCGGGCAAGCCCGCTCCTACAGGGGGATTGGGCTGACCTTTAGATTTTGAGCAAGACAGTTGCTCCTACAAGAGTTGGCGAGGAACCGTTTTCAGCCCTTGGCCGAGCGGTCGATCGAGAACCCAGCCCAGTCCTGGCTTACCGGCATCAGTTCAAGGTTGTTGATGTTGATGTGCGCCGGCTGGTTGAGCACCCAGAAGATGGTGTCGGCGATGTCCTGCGGCTGGATCGGCTCGGCGCCCGCGTAGGTAGCGTCGTAGCGCGACTGGTCGCCACCGAAGCGCACCAGCGAGAACTCGCTTTCGCACAGCCCCGGCTCGATGTTGGTCACCCGTACGCCGGTGCCGCGCAGGTCGCAGCGCAGGCTCAGGGAGAACTGCCCGACAAAGGCCTTGGTGCCGCCATACACATGGCTGCCCGGATAGGGGTAGTTGCCCGCCACCGAACCCACGTTGAGGATGCTTGCGCCACGGCCATGGGCGATCAGGCGCGGCAACAGCAGGCGGGTGGTGTACATCAGGCCCTTGATGTTGGTGTCGACCATGGTTTCCCAGTCGTCCAGGTCGCACTGCGGCGCAGGGTCGGCGCCCAGGGCCAGCCCTGCGTTGTTGACCAGGCCCTGCAACTTGTCGAAGGTCGGCGGCAGGCCGGCAATCGCCGCCTCCATTGCCTTGCGGTCGCGCACATCGACCACCAGGCCCAACACCTCGGTCTTGGCCGACAGCTCGGCGCACAGGGCGTCCAGGCGCTCCTTGCGGCGACCGGTGAGCACCAGCTTCCAGCCCGCGTCGGCGAAACGACGGGCAGTGGCTTCACCGAAACCGGAAGTGGCACCTGTGATGAATATGGTGGACGTCATGCTGTTCTCCTTCGCTGTAGGGGTCGTCGCAGGCCTTGCAGCATGCCCGCGGCGCTCGCCGGCAGCAAGCCGTTTTCGGTACTGGTCAAAAAACAGGCAACGCCTCGAAAGCCTTGCAGCACAAGGGCTGGTGCAGGCTATACGCATCTTATCCACAAGGCTTTCCCCACGGATTGGGGGCAACTCGTCGGGTAAAGGGAACCCTGTGGCCTGAGGGAACTCTTTCAGAGCGCTCAGGGTGATGGCTCAACGCTTTCAGCCATGCCGTGTACAGCGGTCTGTCCAAGGGTTGTGCACAGACTTATCCACAGAAAGACAGCCGCGATCCCTGGCCGCGTTTCAACGGCAAAAGAGCCACGGAATTGTGCACAAAGCTCGATTGATCAATTATTGATCATTGCCATGCAGGCCTTGGATTGCGAGGGGTCCAGCGAGGTGCCACCATGTTTTCCACAGGCGGTTCCACATTAATCGTGGAAAAGACCGTGCCTGTGGAAACAAGGGGTTATGCGGGGAATCTACAGTGTTTCAAGCGGGATGTGCGACAAGTTGTCCACATTGCCGACCGGGGCCGCAAAGCAGCCCCTGCACCACCTCAATGCCCGCCCAGATACGCGCTACGCACCTCTTCGTTGACCAGCAACTCCTGCCCGGTCCCGGTCATGCGAATCTGGCCGTTGACCATCACATACGCCCGGTCCGACAGTTTCAGCGCATGGTTGGCGTTCTGCTCGACCAGGAAAATGGTCATGCCGGTCTTGGCCAGTTCGCGCAGGGTCGAGAAGATCTGCTTGACCACGATCGGCGCCAACCCCAGCGACGGCTCGTCCAGCAACAGCAGCTTGGGCCGGCTCATCAAGGCACGGGCGATGGCCAGCATCTGCTGCTCGCCGCCGGACATGGTCATGGCCCGCTGGTTGCGGCGCTCCTTGAGTCGCGGGAACAGCTCGTACATGCGCTGCATGTCTTCGTCGGCATGCTTGTCGCCGATGGGGATGGTGCCCATCATCAGGTTCTCCTCGACGGTCATGTCGGGGAACACCCGCCGCCCTTCCGGCGACTGGGCGATGCCGTTGGAGGCGATGTAGTGCGACGACTTGCGGGTAATGTCGGTGCCACGGTAGAGGATCTGCCCCGAGGCCGCCCGCGGCTGGCCGAAAATCGACATCAGCAGCGTGGACTTGCCCGCGCCGTTGGCACCGATCAGGCTGACCGTCTCGCCCTCCTCGATATGCATCGAAACCTTCTTCAGCGCCTGGATCGGCCCGTAGAACACATCCAGGTCCTTGAGCTCGAGAATGGGTGCACTCATATCAGTTCCTCTTCGTCGGCACCCAGGTAGGCGGCGATTACCGTCGGGTTGTTGCGGATGTCCTGCGGGGCGCCTTCGGCGATCACATTGCCGTGGTCGAGCACGACGATGTGATCGGAAATGCTCATGACCATGCCCATGTCATGCTCGATCAGCACCACGGTGATGTCGTGCTCGTCGCGCAGCACACGAATCATGCGGCTCAGGGCCTCGGTCTCCTGCGGGTTGAGGCCGGCGGCCGGCTCGTCCAGGCAGATGATCTTCGGCCGCGTGCACATGGCCCGGGCGATCTCCAGGCGGCGCTGCTGTCCGTACGACAGCTCGCCGGCCAGGCGGTTGGCGCAATCGACCAGATCGACCACCTCCAACCAGTAGAACGCGTGGTCCAGCGCATCGCTTTCGGCCTGGCGATAGCCCTTGGTGTTGAGCACCCCGGCCAGCAGATTGCGGTTGACCCACATGTGCTGGGCCACCAGCAGGTTTTCCACCACCGACATTTCCTTGAACAGGCGAATGTTCTGGAAGGTGCGTGCCAGGCCCGCGCGGTTCACCAGGTGGGTGCCACCGAACATCTTGTAGTACAGGCGGTTGGCGAAGCGCGCCGGGGAGACGAAATCCGTCGCCTCGAAGCGTTCGCCCAGCAGCTGGATGACGTTGGTGTGACGGCCACGCACGTTCAGCTCGATACGCCCACCGCTGGCCTTGTAGAAGCCGGTCAGGCAGTTGAACACCGTGGTCTTGCCGGCGCCGTTGGGGCCGATCAGGGCGAAGATCTGGTTGCGCTTGACCTTCAGGCTGACGTCGCTGAGCGCCTTGATGCCGCCGAACTGCATCATCAGGTTGTCGACCGAGAGAATGATTTCGTCGCTCATGGCGCCACTCCTTTACGTGGGACCACGCCAGTGCGGCTGATGCGGATCAGCCCTCGCGGTCGCCAGATCATCATCAGCACCATCAGCACACCGAACAGCAGCACGCGGTACTCGGAGAAGCTGCGCAGCAGCTCCGGCGCCACGGTCAGCACGAAGGCGGCGATCACCACGCCCACGGTCGAGCCCATGCCGCCAAGCACGACGATGGCCAGGATCAAGGCCGATTCGAAGAAGGTGAACGACGACGGGTTGACGAAACCCTGGTAAGTGGCGAAGAACACCCCGGCAAGGCCCGCAGTAGAGGCGCCCAGGGTGAAGGCCGAAAGCTTGACCAGCACGTGGTTCAGGCCCATCGAACGGCAGGCGATCTCGTCTTCACGCAGCGCCTCCCAGGCTCGACCGACCGGCATGCGCGTGAGCCGGTGCTTGATGTAGAGCACCGCCAATACCACCAGGAACAGCACGATGTAGATGAACAGGAACTTGTAGTTGGCGTTGTATTCGATACCGAAGAACTCGTGGAACGGCACCCCGCCATCCTTCGCCCGACGGCCGAACTCCAGCCCGAAGAAGGTCGGCGACGGCGCCGGCATGCCGTTCGGACCGCCGGTGAACGACAACCAGTTGTTCAGCACCAGGCGAATGATTTCACCGAACCCCAGGGTGACGATCGCCAGGTAGTCGCCATGCATGCGCAGCACCGGGAAGCCCAGTATGCATCCCGCCAGCGCCGCAGCGATGGCCGCCAATGGCAGCACGGTCCAGAAGCCCAGCCCCAGGTACTGGTAGCCCAACGCCAGGCCGTAGGCGCCGATGGCGTAGAACGCCACGTAACCCAGGTCGAGCAGTCCGGCAAGGCCGACCACGATGTTCAGGCCCAAGCCCAGCAGCACGTAGATCAGCCCGAGGATGACCACGGTCAGCAGGTACTTGTTGGCAAAGATCGGGAAGACGATGGCGATGACGATCAGCGCCGGGATGATGTAGCGCAGGCGCGACTTGTAGTCGGGAGCCAGCACGTGCACGCCGGAGCCGCCGCTGTCGAAGCCTTGCAGCAGGCGTTGGCCGGTGGGTGTCTGCAGGAACAGGCTGAGCACGAAGCGACCGATCATCACCCCGCCGACCAGCCACGCGACTCGCCGGGGTTCTGCATTGAAGCTGTAGCCGTCGAGCACCACGCCGACGACCGGGCCGAAAACGATGAGCGCCAGCAGGCCGGCGACGAGGGTCTCGATCAGGCTGCGCTTGATGTCGAAGCCCTTGCTTGGAGAAGTGGAGGCAGTATTGGCAACGGACATGATCACACCTTAGCCACGAGCGGGCGACCGAGCAGGCCTTGTGGACGGAAGATGAGGATCATCACCAACAGCGAGAAGCTGAACACGTCCTTGTAGTCGGAGTTGACCAGGCCAGAGAACAGCGATTCGGAGATGCCCAGGATGATCCCGCCGAGCATGGCACCCGGCAACGAGCCGATGCCCCCGAGCACCGCGGCAGTGAACGCCTTGATGCCGATGATGAAGCCCGCGTAGAAGTCGAAGGTGCCGTAGTTCATGGTGATCAGCACACCCGCCAGCGCCGCCATCACCGCACCGATGACGAACACATAGGAGATCACGCGGTCGGTGTTGATCCCGAGGATCGACGCCATCTTGCGGTCCTGCTGGGTGGCGCGGCACATGCGCCCGAGCTTGGTGTACTTGATCACGTAGGTGAGCAGGCCCATGCCGACGAAGGCGGCAACCAGGATGAAGATCTTGGTGTAGGTGAGCTGGACGAAGCCGGTGCCGATATCGACGCGCCAGGCGCCTTCGAGCAGGGTCGGTACGCCTTGTTGACGCGCGCCCTGGCTGAGCTGCGCGTAGTTCTGCAGGATCAGCGAGATGCCGATGGCGCTGATCAGCGGAGCCAGGCGAGTGGAGTTGCGCAGCGGCTTGTAGGCGATGCGCTCGATGGTGAAGCCATAGACACCGGTGACGACAATGGTGAACAACAGCGTGCCAAGCATCAGCAGCGGGAAGGATTCGATACCGAAGTAGGCCAGCAATGCCAGGCTGATCGCCGCGAGATACGCGGAGATCATATACACCTCGCCGTGCGCGAAGTTGATCATGCCGATGATGCCATAGACCATTGTGTAGCCGATGGCGATCAGACCATAGACAGACCCGAGGGTCAGCCCATTGATCAGTTGCTGCAGGAAAATACCATCCATAACGCAATCTCACCTATTGAGATTGCACGAGCGCCGACTACGGCGGGGGCAAGGGTAGAGCGTTCCTCGCCGCGCAGGACTGTGCAGATCTACGGATAAAGTACAAATACCGCGGGGCCGCGGCCCGGTGCGCCAAGGCGACCGGGCTTCAAGCCATTGTTATTTTTGTTTTTCCAGCTGGTGGTACTTGCCGTTGGCATCCCACTGGTAGACCACGTAGTCGGAGACGGTCAGGTCGCCCTTGCTGTCCCACTTCTTCTCGCCCATGACGGTCTTGACCGGGTTGGCCTTGAGCCACTTGGCGGCGTCTTCGCCCTTGTTCGACTTGGCGCCGTTGAACGCGGCGGCCAGCGCCTGGACCGAGGCGTAGGCGTACAAGGTGTAGCCCTCAGGCTCGGTGCCGGCCTTGCGGAACTCCTCGACCACCGCCTTGCTGTCTGGCAGCAGGCGCGGGTCGGCACCAAAGGTCATGTACACGCCGTCGGTGTACTGCGCACCGCCTGCGGTGGCCACCAGTTCGTCGGTGACGATACCGTCGTCGGACATGAACTTGACGTCCTTCAGGCCCTGCTCGCGCAGCTGGCGCACCAGCGGACCGGCTTCCGGGTGCAGCCCGCCGAAGTAGACGACGTCGGCGCCGGTGGAGCGGATCTTGGTGACCACGGCGCTGAAGTCCTTCTCGCCACGGGTCAGGCCTTCGTACAGCACAGGCTTGACTCCGCGCTTCTCGAGCTGCGCCTTGGTCGCATCGGCCAGGCCCTGGCCATAGGTGTCCTTGTCGTGCAGGACCGCGACCTTCTTGCCCTTGAGCACATCGACGATGTAGTCGCCGGCGACGATGCCCTGCTGGTCGTCACGACCGCACATGCGGAACATGGCCGACAGGCCGCGCTCGGTGACCTGCGGGTTGGTCGACCCGGGGGTGATCGCGATGACGCCGGCTTCGTCGTACACCTCGGAAGCGGGAATGGTGTTGGAGGAGCAGAAGTGTCCGACCACGCCGATCACCTTGTCCTGATCGACCAGGCGGTTGGCCACGGCCACGGCCTGCTTCGGCTCGCACGCGTCATCGCCCTTGACCAGGACGATCTTCTCGCCGTTGATGCCGCCAGCCTTGTTGACCACATCGGCTGCCGCCTGGGCGCCCTTCATGTATTGCTCGCCAAACGCTGCGTTGGCGCCGGTCATCGGGCCCGCTACGCCGATCTTTACGTCGGCCTGTACATACGAAGAAACACCCAGTGCCGTAGCCACGGCCAGTGCCAGGAAACCTTTCTTGTAAAACGTCTGCGACATGAGGTGGTGCTCCTAGAGTTTTTTAGTTGGCACTACAACTTCATCAACCCTGTGCTCCGAGCAAGGGCCGTGCCATCAGTTTTGTCTTCCGGGAAAACACACTTCGCTGGGCCACTGCAGACCTCCGGCGGTCGTTTCTTTATTGAGCGTGCAACCGTCTGCCACAGGGCAGGCGCCACTGAACGCAAAACAAAGGAGCAACCGCAAGGTCCCATCATTGCAACCCTCGCAAGTGTTTACGTGCAACCGCCCTGTAACAGTGGACGTCACCGAAGTGCACACCGCTGGTGCGTCACTGCTACAGGCAGCACTGTTTGAAGGCTAGCTGGTGCACGGAAAAACACCCGATCTGGCGGTTCTGGCCCCTTCACGGGCAAGCCCGCTCCCACTCCTCTGTAGGAGCGAGCTTGCCCGCGAAGAGATCAGCCCAGACACCACAACACCCAAAAGGCTGGCACAATGTCCGCCATTCGCTGCTTCCGGAGCCTTTTTGATGAGCGAGAGCGCATTCGCCGAGCGCATCGTGCATAACCTGCTCGACACCGACTTCTACAAGCTCACCATGATGCAGGGCGTCCTGCACAACTACCCGGACGCCGACGTGGAATGGGAATTCCGCTGCCGCAACGGCGAAGACCTGCGCCCCTATCTGGGTGAAATCCGTCAGCAGATCGAACGGCTGGCCGACCTCACCCTCGACGACGGCCAACTGACCTTCCTCGAACGCATCAGCTTCCTCAAGCCCGACTTCCTGCGCTTTCTCGGCCTGTTCCGCTTCAACCTGCGCTACCTGCGCATCGGCATCGAGCATGACCAGCTGTTCCTGCGCCTGCGCGGCCCGTGGCTGCACGTGATCCTGTTCGAGGTGCCGCTGCTGGCGATCATCAGCGAAGTGCGCAACCGCGCCCTTCATCCGCAGATGCGCCTTGAGACTGCGCGCGACCAGCTCTATCACAAGTTCGACTGGTTGCGCGCCAATGCCAGCGAAGAAGAGCTGAGCGCCCTGCAAGTCGCCGACTTCGGCACCCGCCGACGCTTCTCGAGCCGCGTGCAGGAAGAGGTGGTACGGGTGATGCGCGATGACTTCCCGGCACGCTTCGTCGGCACCAGCAACGTCGACCTGGCATGGAAACTGGATATCAAGCCGCTCGGCACCATGGCCCATGAATGGATCATGGCCCACCAGCAGCTCGGCCCGCGCCTGATCGACAGCCAGATCGCCGCGCTGGACTGCTGGGTACGCGAGTACCGCGGGCTGCTCGGTATCGCCCTGACCGACTGCATCACCATGGATGCGTTCCTCGGCGACTTCGACCTGTACTTCGCCAAGCTCTTCGACGGCCTGCGCCACGATTCGGGCGAGCCGGTGGCCTGGGCGGAAAAGGCCATCGCGCACTATCGCAAGCTGGGGATCGATCCGATGACCAAGACCCTGGTGTTCTCCGATGGCCTGGACCTGCCGCGCATCCTGCAGATCTTCCGCGCACTGCGCGGCCGCATCAATGTCAGCTTCGGCATCGGCACCAACCTGACCTGTGACATCCCGGGTGTGGCGCCGATGAGCATCGTGCTTAAAATGACCGACTGCAACGGCTCGCCAGTGGCGAAGATTTCCGACGAAGCCGCCAAGACCCAATGCCGCGACGAGAACTTCGTCGCCTACCTGCGTCACGTATTCAAAGTCCCTAGCAAGGAGTAACCCATGCAAGCCGTTCAGCAAGAGATTGCCCAGGCGCTCAAGGTACAGCCACCCTTCGCCGACGCCGCCGCGCTCGAGAAGGAAGTGGCCCGGCGCGTGGCCTTCATCAAGGACTGCCTGGCCAACGCCCGACTCAAGACCCTGGTGCTGGGCATCAGCGGCGGCGTCGATTCGCTGACCGCCGCCCTGCTCGCCCAGCGCGCCGTCAATGAGCTGCGCGCCGAGACCGGCGACAAGGCCTACACCTTCATCGCCGTACGCCTGCCCTACCAGGTGCAGCACGACGAACACGACGCCCAGGCCTGCCTGGAGGTGATCAAGGCAGACGAAGTGCACACCGTCGATATCGCCCCGGCCGTCCGAGCCCTGGCCGCCGAAGTGGTGGAGCTGAAGAACGGCTCGCCGACCCTGGTCGACTTCGTCGTTGGCAACGTCAAGGCGCGCACCCGCATGGTCGCCCAGTACACCATCGCTGGCGCGCGCGCAGGCCTGGTGATCGGCACCGACCACGCCGCCGAGGCGGTGATGGGCTTCTTTACCAAGTTCGGTGATGGTGCCTGTGACCTGGCGCCGCTGAGCGGGCTGGTGAAGAACCAGGTGCGGGCGATCGCGCGCAGCTTCGGTGCGCCGGAATCGCTGGTGGAGAAGGTGCCAACTGCAGACCTGGAAGACCTGGAACCAGGCAAGCCGGACGAGGCATCACATGGCGTGACCTATCAGCAGATCGATGCCTTCCTGCATGGGCAGCCGGTTGACCAGGCAGCGTTCGACATCATCGTCGCCACCTACCGCAAGACCCAGCACAAGCGCGAACTGCCGTTCGCCCCATAAAAAGCTTCGCGGGGAAGAAAACTTGTGGAAGGGGTGGGGGGGTGTTTCGTTGGGTGGGGGGAAGAACGGGGCGGGGGGGGGTGGGGGGCGGGTGGGCAGAAAGCAGCAAACGAGCCCGGTCCTCCTGCCC
>NZ_JBNFMU010000084.1:0-4119 GCF_049942315.1 Pseudomonas wayambapalatensis | reverse complement strand
AGCCCGCTCCTACAGGTACTCCACAGTCTTCCGAGCCGCAGGGCCTGTAGGAGCGGGCTTGCCCGCGAAAAGGTCACCGCCAAAAGTAGATTCGATCCACTAGCGCAGCATCCAAGCAACCCGCCAGCTCGATGACAAAGCCTGGCTTGTATCCAGATGTAAACCGCGGCGCGTGTCTGTTTCAGATCAATGCCGTACGCTTGCAGACAACCCACCGCCCCCCAATCCAGCCACACTGTCATCCTGCCCGCACCCGGTACCCGCCATGAGCCTGCTCAGACAAGCCCTGAACGATCAATCCTTCGTCTGCATCATGGAGTTCGTCCCCAAGCCTTCTGCCCAGCGCTTCGCTGCACTGGAGAGCATCATGGCGCGTGCGCAGTTGTGCGGCTGGCCACTGGCGGTGTCCATCGCCGACCGGGTCGGCAGTGCGCTCGACATGTCGCCGCTCGACGCCTGCCGCAGCTTCAACACACCGGTCCCGACCCTGTTGCATTTCTCCGGCAAGGACCGCGAGCGCCAGGACCTGCTCGCCCAGCTGTCACACATGGACGCCGCAGGCCTGGACCAGCTCCTGCTGCTGACCGGCGACCGCCTGCCCGGCCACACGCCAGGCCAACGTCCGGTGCGTTACCTCGAATCCGTCGCAGCCCTGCAGATCGTGCGCCAGGCGCGCCCCGACTGGCTGCTCGGCGCGGCACTGAATCCGTTCAAGTACCGCGAGGAAGAAGGCGGCGCACAATACTTCAAGGCCGAAAAGAAGCTCGCCGCCGGCGTCGACTTCTTCATCCTGCAACTGGGTTTCGACTTCCAGAAATACCGCGAGGCCATGCACTGGATGCAGCGCCAGCCCAGGCCTCGGCCCATGCTCGCCTGCATCATGGGGCTGACCGAGGGTCGCGCCGGGATGCTCGAGCATGTGGCGGGGGTCACCGTAAGCCCCGCGATGCGTGCGCTGCTCGCCGCCGAGGCGGCAGTGTCCAAGGCCCACGCCCGGCAGCGTGCCACCGAGCGCCTGGCCCTGCAGATCATCGGCCTGCGCCTGCTGGGCTACGCCGGGATCAACCTCTCCGGCGTGCACGAACTCGAACAGTTTCTCGAACTGGAACAAGCTCTGGAAGACTGGCTGCCACGCATCAACAGCCTCGAGCAATGGCGCAGCGCCTGGGACGCCGCCTGGCAGATGCCCGGCGTTGCACCGGTCACTTTCCACCCACCCGGGCATCACTGGCAGCAAGGCCAGCGCCAGGTCCAGGCTTCGTTTACGGAAAAGGCCCGCTACCATTTGCTGTCGGCCATGCACCACCAGTTGTTCAGCCGCGAAACGCTGTTGAGCAAGGCATTCGGCTGGAGCGTGCGCCGGTCGCTGTGGTCGACCCCAGCCGCGGCGCGCGTTCTGCACCGAGTGGAGCGCGGCCTCAAGCGGCCGGTGGTCGGTTGCGATACTTGCGGTCAATGCCGGCTCGAAGACACCTTGTACATCTGCCCGGAAACCTGCCCCAAGGGCCTGGCCAACGGGCCCTGCGGCGGGACGCAACTGAACCGCTGCGAGTTCGGCGACCGGGAATGCATCCACAGCCGCAAATACCGCACGGCGGTGTCGGTCGGGCAGACAGACGTACTCAGGGACAAGCTGATCCCCTGCGTCGAGGTGGGTGGGCGCCAGCAGAGCTCCTGGCCGCGCTGGTTCGCCGAGCCAACCCCAGTACAACCCGCAGCGCGCGCCAAGCGCCCGCAACCCGAGGCCGCGGACCTGTAGGAGCGACCCGGCAAGCCCTGGTACAGGGGGCCCGACAGCCTCTATCCTGAGCGGCCATCGCCCTACACTCGCCCACAGGACCGCCGCGTGACCCGAGCGCAACTTGAAACCCAGCAGATCCCCCTCTACTTCGCCGCCGTGGTCCTGGCCATCGCCGCAGGCCTGCTCGCTCCCGACACCGCCAGCCACCTGCAAGCGCTGGTGACTCCGGCGATTGCCGTGCTGATGTACGCAATGTTCCTGCAGATCCCCTTTCTCGACCTGCGTCAGGGGCTGGGCAACCGCCGCTTCATGGGCGCGCTGTTGCTTGCCAACTTCGTGATGATACCGCTGCTGGTGTGGGCGGCCACGCGCGGTCTGGTCGAGCATCCGGCGATCCTGATCGGTGCACTGCTGGTACTGCTGACGCCCTGCATCGACTACGTGGTGGTGTTCACCCACATCGGCAAAGGCGACTCGCGCCTGACCCTCGCCGCCACGCCGGTGCTGTTACTGGTGCAACTGGCCCTGCTGCCGCTGTACCTGACCCTGATGCTCGGCGCGCAAAACCCTGTGGCACTCTCCATCGCGCCGTTCGTGGAAGCCTTCGTGCTGCTGATCGTGCTACCGATGCTGCTGGCCGTGCTCACCAGCGTCGGTGCACGCCGCTCGCAAGCCATCGCCCGCTGGAACGACGCCTGGGCGTGGATGCCGGTGCCGGCCATGGCCCTGGTGCTGATTGCCGTGATCGGCTCGCAGATCGTCGTGGTGCTGGGCGACTTCCAGCGCCTGTTGCCGGTGATTCCGGTGTATGTCGGGTTCGCGCTGCTGGCACCGCTGCTGGGGCTGCTCTCGGCGCGGCTGTTCCGGCTGCAGGCGCGCGAAGCGCGATCGGTGACGTTCAGCGCCGCGACCCGCAATTCGCTGGTGGTACTGCCGCTGGCGCTGGCCTTGCCGGAAGACTTGCGGGTGCTGGCGGCAGCGGCGGTGATAACCCAGACACTGGTAGAACTGGTGAGCGAACTGATCTACGTGCGGGTGGTGCCGGCAGTGGTACGAACCTGACAGACGCCATCCCAACTCACAGGATCACGAACCCCACCTCGATATTGCCCCGCGTCGCCTTGGAGTAAGGGCAGATCTGGTGCGCCTCGGCCACCATCTTCTGCTTGTCCTCCAGGGCTAGCCCGGGCAAGTGCACGGTCAACTGAGCGGCCAGCGCAAAGCCGCCATCGGCGGTATTGCCCAGCGCCACATCAGCCTCCACCGCCACGCCCTCGGGCAGGCGGATGTCGAACTTCTGCCCCGCACGACGCAGTGCGCCGATGAAGCAGGCCGACCAGCCGATGGCAAACAATTGCTCGGGGTTGGTGCCTGGACGTCCGGAGCCTGGCGGGCTCAACGGCAGGTCCAGCGCACCATCACTGGAGCGACCGCGGCCGTCGCGGCCTCCGGTGGTGTGAGTACGGGCGGTGTAGAGGGTGGTTGTCAAAGGGGTGATCACGGTGCATCTCCTTCTTGCCGATCAGGACGGTTCGCACAGCCCTCCCCGACCAAGGGTGCGGGAAGGGCGCGGATGGCCGTTACTGCTTGGCCTGGCTCAGGCGGCTGTACAGGTCGGACGGGAACGGTTTGCCATTGGCGTCGAACTGATGTTTGCGGAACTGATACACCTCCGCCTCGGACAGGTAACCATCGTGGTTGGCGTCGATCGCATCGAACTCGGCGTTGGCCTTCGGTGCCACGGCCAGCAGCTCGGCACGCGAAACGCGGCCATCGTGGTCGGTGTCGGTGCGGGCGAAGGAGGCATCGCCACACTTGCCTTCACCACACTTGCCCTCCGCCCCGGTGGCTTTCGCCTGGCCACCGCACTTGCCCTCGCCACACTTGCCTTCGGCCTTGGTGGCCTTGCCCTCGGCACCGCACTTGCCTTCCCCACACTTGCCTTCGGCCTGGGTGGCCTTGCCCTTGGCGCCGCACTTGCCTTCCCCGCACTTGCCTTCCGGGGCCTTGTCGTTGGCCGCGAGCTGGTAGCCCTGCGGCAGCGCTTCAACGGCGAACGCGGAGCTGGTGACGTTGATACCGCCTGCCAGGGCGATGGCGAACAGGCCGATGCGAGCCTTGCTGGAAATCGGGGTATGGGACATGGCATTTCTCCGGATGTCAGTGCGGTCGTACCGCTGGGTTCATTGCCCCTAGGGCGAGAGAGCCGATGAACCGGGGCGCCTGGCCCCGTTCGTTCGGGTGGAGCCATTTGAACGTCAGCGTGTATCGGGGGCGTATCCGGGGAGGGAGGGATTTGTATGCAAGTACGCAGGATCAGGGGTGAGATACAGGGCGATACAATCGCGGGACAAGCCCGCTCCCACAGATACGTGCGC
>NZ_JBNFMU010000083.1:0-21557 GCF_049942315.1 Pseudomonas wayambapalatensis | reverse complement strand
AATTTCTTGACGACCATAGAGCATTGGAACCACCTGATCCCATCCCGAACTCAGCAGTGAAACGATGCATCGCCGATGGTAGTGTGGGGTTTCCCCATGTGAGAGTAGGTCATCGTCAAGATTCACTTCGCAAAACCCCTATCTGCGCGAGCAGGTAGGGGTTTTGTCTTTCTGGCTGTCCAATACAGCGACTGAAAAGCCGATCTGGATCGCATCAGCCCCGCGCCAATTCGGCCAGGTGCGCCGTCGCTTCTTCGCTCTTGAGCACCAGTACATCCCCCTCAAGCGAATCAAGCACCACCTCGGCGGTATTGCCGATCAAGGCGCCAGATATCCCCGTGCGCGCCACGGTGCCGACGATGGTGACCACCGCATCGATCTGTTTCTCGGCATAGGGAATCAGTACATCGGCCGGCCCTTCGGCGACATGCAGGCGATCTTCGCTGATATCGAACTCCGCCTGGAATGCCGAGCACGCTTCGCGGTAGCGTTTTTCGATGGTTTCGCTGAGCTGATACACAGGGTCTGACGCCGAGAGCATCGGCGAGGGATGAGCGCTGATGACGTGCAACTCGCCTTTGGCCAGGCTGGCGATCGCATAGCCATGGTCGATGATGCTGGCATGTAGTCGCCGATGATCCCCGTCCTGATTCCCCACATCCACCGCCGCGAGGATCTTGCCGCCGGTCCAGGGCCGTTGGCTTTTGACCATCAGCACGGCGCAGGGGCATTGGCGCAAGAGTTTCCAGTCGCTGGGTGTAAGCAGTGCCTTGCGCAGCGGATTGTCCGGACGATGCTCCTTGATCACCAGTTCGCACCCTTCGGCTTGCTGCACACTGACAATCGACTCGTGCAGCGTGTCCTGCCAGGCCTGCTCATGGGTGACATTGTCGTAGCCATCATCATGCAGCTGGCTACTGAGCAGGCTGAGCAAGGCGCTGTGGTCCTGCTTCTTGTCGCACATCAGCAGATGCAGGCGTGCGCCGGTCACCCCGGCGATCAGCTTGGCCCGAGTCAAGGCCCGACTGTGGGCGTGCTCGGGGTCGAGTACGACGAGGATGCTGCGAACGGCTTGCATGGGCATGACTCCCTTGGGATATGAAGACCAATGCCTGACTATAGTCGGCGGTCTGTGTCGCGCCGTTTGACGTGTATCAAGCATAGTCGCTGGCGATCGGCATCGCCCTCGGTATAATCCGCGCTCCTGTGATGTCACCCAGCTGTGAGCCTATGTCCCTGACCCCTGAAATCGACGCCTTCCTTGGCTGCCCTACGCCTGACGCCTGGATCGAAGCGGCGCTCGCCGATCAGGAAACCCTGCTGATCGACCACAAGAACTGCGAGTTCAAGGCCGCCAGCACTGCGCTCAGCCTGATCGCCAAGTACAACACCCATCTGGACTTGATCAACATGATGTCGCGCCTGGCCCGTGAGGAGCTGGTGCACCACGAACAGGTACTGCGCCTGATGAAACGTCGCGGCGTTCCCCTGCGACCTGTTTCGGCGGGACGTTATGCCTCGGGCCTGCGCCGCGTTGTGCGTGCCCACGAGCCGGTCAAGCTGGTCGATACCCTAGTAGTCGGTGCTTTTATCGAAGCGCGCAGCTGTGAGCGTTTCGCGGCGCTGGTGCCGCACCTGGATGAGGAGCTTGGCACCTTCTACCACGGCCTGCTCAAGAGTGAGGCACGTCATTACCAGGGCTACCTGAAACTGGCGCACCACTATGGTGAAGAAGCGGAAATCGCGCGGGTGGTGGAGAAGGTGAGGGCAGTGGAGGCTGAGCTGATCAGCTCGCCAGACATGGAGATGCCCTTTCACAGCGGCATCCCGATGGCCCAGCCTGCCTGAGGGCGGCCGGGCCTGTGGAGGTGGGTCAGCTCACTGGCGACGGCCGAGCAGCAAGCCGACCACCAACCCGAATCCTGCGGAGATCGCGACGGTCTGCCACGGGTGGCCACCAATATATTCCTGCGTGGCATCTACCACCGGCTGTGCCTTCTGCCCCAGACGACTGGTGGCCTGGCGAGCCTGGCGCAGCTTCAGGCCGAGCTGGGCGCGCAAGGTATCGGCTTCTTCGCCCACCAGTGAAGCGCTATCGTCGAGGAGCTTTTCGGACTCCTCGATCAAGGCCTGCAGCTCGCTGAACACCTGGTCCTTGATCTGATCGCTATCGGCTGTTGCGGTGGATTTCCTGGCCATGAACACGTCCTCGTAGGTGGATTGACTTGTACAGTGGATAACGGCGTGCGTCGAAAGTTGCAACGGCATACCGGCGGCTCGCCGCTACAGTGTAAGATAGCGCTCATTTTCAAGCGGCAGGAAAGACCATGAGTTTCAATCTGGCCAATAGAGACTTCGCCGAACGTGCACAGATCGAGGCGGAAAAATCACGACTGTTCCAGTTTTGGCAGAACAATCTCGGCAAGGCCAAGGGCGAGGCGGCCCGCATGATCGCCGAGAAGCCTCGACGCAAGGGCAAGTGGGCCGAATGGGTCCGTGCCGAGCTGGAGGGTATGTCGCCTCCGGAGTTCGCCGACATGGTGCGCAGCGAAGTCAACAGGATGATGGCGGCGGCCAGCGCCAACCGTTGATCCTCACCAGCCAGCACGCCCAGGCTGCGGTAAATCGAGCTTGCCTTTATCGGTGAAACGCACCGTGCCCAGCGGCCCACCGGCCAGCTTCCCGCGCAACACATAGGGCAATCCTTGTAGCGACTGGGTCTGGCTCAGGCCGTACGCCTGACGCAGGAACGAAAACGCGGTGATACTCACCGGGACCACGATCACCGCCTCGTCATATCGGCCGATATGCCCACGCTGGTCACTGACACCTGCTGCCAGCGGTTGATCGTTCACCTCCAGGTTCAGTGCAATACCGTTGAAGTCCACCGGCGTCTCGTTGGGGTTCTGCACGCGTATCTTCACCGCCATGCGCAACTCCAGGTCCTGTCCGGGCAGGGGCTCGATGCCGATGACATTGATGTTTAGCGGATCGCGGTTTTGCAGCAGTGCACAGGCATTGAGCGCCAGGGCCAGCAGCAGGGCCAGGCAAAGTCGGGCGGTGTTGCGCAAGCAGATGGTCATCGCAAGGGCCTTGGCTGGAGACGGCCTTTGAGTGTGGCAAATACGTCCCATCGTTGAAACCCTCGCTTTCGGCTTGAAGGAAACATCGCGAATCAACTCCATTGGTTTTCATGCTTTTGCCGCGAACCTGAAGCGCCTTAGGCTATCCAATGCTTGGGCGCGATTTTTCGTACCGGAGATGAAGGATGAAACCTACACTGCCTTTCCTGGCCATCAGCCTGCTGCTGTGCCTTCCCGCTCACGCGGCCCCCGTGCAGATGCCCTTGCTTGCCGCCAGCGACCGCAATAACCCCTACAACAGCCCAATTCAGCGCGCCAACCCCAACAGCCGCCAAGGCAGTGTGCCAGCGACGCCGCCGGTGCGCGGCCCCTCGACCCAGCCCATTGTGCGGCCCCCGACGCTGGACAACCGCGGCATCGGCAACGGTGACAACCTGCGCCGTCAACAACAGACCCCGAAACTGGAACCCACTCGGCCACCGCGCGACTCACAACGTGCGCCCTGAGCCTCTTGATTGGAAGGATCCCCGCATGACGCCACGTATCTGGATGACCACCCTGGTTGCTGCCGCACTGTTCCCGTTATTGGCACAGGCTGCCGACGACAAGCAGTTTGCGAGCGAAGAAGGGCAATTGACCGTCAGTACCGTCGCCGATGGTCTGGCCTACCCGTGGGCTCTGGCATTCCTGCCGGGGGGCAAGGATATGCTGGTCACCGAGCGCACGGGTAACCTGCGCATCGTTGGTGCCGAAGGCAAGGTCGGGCCGCCGCTGTCAGGGGTGCCCAAGGTCTGGGCGCAAGGGCAGGGCGGCCTGCTGGACGTGGTGCTTTCGCCGGAGTTCGCCAAGGATCGCACGGTCTATCTGTCGTATGCCGAGGAAGGCGCGGACGGCAAGGCGGGGACGGCGGTCGGACGTGGCCAGCTGTCGCAGGATCGCGCGCGTCTGGAAAATTTCACCGTGATCTTCCGCCAGCAACCCAAGCTGTCCGAGGGTAACCACTTTGGCTCGCGCCTGGTGTTCGACCGCGAGGGCTATCTGTTCATTGCCTTGGGCGAGAACAATCAGCGCCCCACCGCCCAGGACCTGGACAAGTTACAGGGCAAGCTGGTCCGCATCCTGCCCGATGGCGAGGTGCCCAAGGACAATCCCTTCGTCGGCCAGAAGAATGTGCGCCCGGAAATCTGGTCGTACGGGCACCGCAACCAGCAGGGCGCGGCGCTCAACCCCTGGACAGGCAAGCTCTGGACCCACGAGCACGGCCCGCGCGGCGGCGATGAGATCAACATCCCCGAGGCAGGCAAGAACTACGGTTGGCCGATCGCGACCCATGGCATCAACTACTCGCTGCTGCCGATCCCCGAAGCCAAGGGCAAGCATGTAGAGGGTATGGAAGATCCGCACCATGTGTGGGAGAAGTCCCCAGGCATCAGTGGCATGGCCTTCTACGACAGCCCGACCTTCAAGGCCTGGGATCACAACCTGTTCATCGGTGCGTTGGCCACTCAGGAGCTGATTCGCCTGCAACTCGATGGTGACAAGATCGTCCATGAAGAACGGTTGTTGGGGGAACTCAATGCGCGTATTCGCGATGTGCGGGTGGGGCCGGACGGCTACCTGTACGTGCTGACTGACGCCAAGGACGGGGCGCTGCTGAAGGTGGGCCTGCGCGAGGGTTGATGGCGGATCCGGGAAACCCCCATTACCATGGCGTTTTGCCTGCGATCCAACGCCATGACGCCCTACGCCCTTTATCAGCAAGCCATCGAGCAGCAAGGCTTTGCCGCCGACCCTGCGCAGGCCGAGGCCGTTGCCGCCCTGCAGCAGTGCTTCGAGGCGCTGGAGCAGGGGCGCGGCGGCCAGGGCGTCTATCTATGGGGGCCGGTCGGGCGCGGCAAGACCTGGTTGATGGATCAGTTCCAGCAGTGCCTTGCGGTTCCTTCCCGGCGACAGCATTTTCATCACTTCATGGCCTGGGTGCACCAACGCCTGTTTCTGCTGGCTGGCACCGCCGATCCACTGCACGCGCTGGCCCGGGAGCTGGCCAGGGATATTCGCGTACTGTGCTTCGATGAGCTGTTTGTCAGCGATATTGGCGACGCGATCATCCTCGGTCGCCTGTTTCAGGTGCTGTTCGACCAGGGCGTGGTCATCGTCGCTACGTCCAACCAGCCGCCCGATCAGCTGTACCTCGACGGGTTCAATCGTGAGCGCTTCTTGCCGGCCATCGCCGCGATCCAGCGGCACATGCAGGTCATCTCCGTGGCCGGCGAGCAGGACCACCGCCTGCACCCTGGCGAACAGCGTCAGCGTTACTGGATTGCCGAGGCGGGCAAGCCCAGCGCATTGGCCGAGGTATTCCGGCAACTGAGCGCGGATGACCCCGGCACCGACCAGCCGTTGCAGGTCGGTTCGCGGCAGATCCAAGTGATTCGCCGCAGCGAGCAGGTGATCTGGTGCTACTTCGCCGACCTGTGCGAGCAACCGCTGGCGGCGACTGAGTTCATGGCCCTGTGCGACCGCTACACGGCCATCCTGCTGGAGGGGCTGCCTGCACTGGGCGGGGTGCAACGTGCCGGGCGCATCGCCCGCGGAACCGAGGACGGCGCCCAGCGTGTAGTGGCCGGCGATCGCCAGCTACCGGCGCTGTCGCCCCGCGATGACAGTGTGCGGCGCTTCATCGCGTTGGTCGACGAATGCTACGACCGTCGGGTCGCCTTGTACCTGGAAGCCGAGGTCGCGCTCGAAGCGCTCTACACTCAAGGGTATCTGGCGTTCCCGTTCAGGCGGACCCTGAGCCGGCTGCGGGAGATGCAACTGCAACGCTTCGCCTGAAGGAGCCGACCATGGAGCTGCTGTCGCACCATCTGCTGACCCAGGCCTACAACAACGGCTGGGCCAACCATCGCCTGTACAAGGCATGCCTGCAACTGACCCACGACGAGTTCGTCGCCCCCCGTTGCAGCTTCTTTCCTTCGATCAAGGCCACGCTCAATCACCTGCTGACGGTGGACTGGTTCTACCTCAATGCCCTGGAGTGCGAGCAGCGCGGCGAAGCCCCCGAGGCCGATGGCGAGCGCTTCTTCGAGCCTGAGCAGCCGTTTGCCACCTGTACCGACCTGCATGCCCAGCAGGCCCAGGCCGACCAGCGCCTGATCGCGTATTGCCGGCTGTTGCGTGACGACCAGTTGCGGCGCTATGTGAGTATCGTGCGGGCTGACCGGGTCCAGCGCGAGCAGCGCCTGCGCCTGCTCTCGCACCTGTTCGAACACCAGATCCATCACCGCGGGCAGGTGCACGCGATGCTCAGCGACACCTCGGTGCGCCCGCCGCAGCTGGACGAATTCTTCTGCGAGGAGGAAGCGCCCCTGCGCGCGGATGATTTTGCCGAACTGGGGTGGAGCGAAGGGCAGGTCTGGAGGGCGTGACAGCTTCGTTCACAGGGTCTGTTCAGGAGCGGCCTTGTGGCCGTAAAAGACCGCTCCCAGCCTGCAGCAAGGCGAGTGCTACTGCTGCAACCAGTTGATCAAGGCTTTGTGGAACGCCTCAGGTTCCTCGATCTGCGGGGCATGCCCCATGCCTTCGAAGGTGACCAGTTGCCCTTGGGGGATCAGCTTGGTCACCTGCGGTCCGAGCACTGCGTATTTGCCCAGGCGTGCCTTGACCTCTGGCGGGGCGATGTCGCTGCCGATGGCGGTGGTGTCTTTGTCGCCGATCAGCAACAGCGTCGGCATCTTCAGGTCCTTGAACTCGTAGACCACCGGCTGGGTGAAGATCATGTCGTAGATCAGCGCCGAGTTCCACGCCACCGCTTCGTGCCCAGGCCCTTTGTTCAGGCCTACCAGCATCTGCACCCAGCGCTCGTATTCCGGCTTCCAGCGCCCGGCGTAGTAGGTGTTGCGCTCGTAGTTGCGCACCCCTTCGGCATCGAGCTTGAGTTCACGCTGATACCATTGATCGACACTGCGATAGGGCACGCCCAGGGCTTTCCAGTCCTCCAGGCCGATCGGATTGACCATGGCCAGGCGCTCCACCTGCTGTGGGTACATCAGCGCATAGCGGGTGGCGAGCATGCCACCGGTGGAGTGGCCCAGCACGCTGACCTTGTCGATGCCAAGCTGTTGGAGCAGTGCATGGGTGTTGTCGGCCAGTTGCTGGAAGCTGTATTGGTAATGCTCGGGCTTGCTCGAGGTGCAGAAGCCGACCTGGTCCGGGGCGATGACCCGGTAGCCGGCTTTGCTCAGGGCCTCGATGGTGGTTTCCCAGGTGGCGGCGCAGAAGTTCTTGCCATGCATCAGCACCACGCTGCGACCATTGGCCTTGCCCTGCGCAGGGACGTCCATGTAGCCCATCTGCAGGGTCTGGCCCTGTGAGGTGAAGGCGAAGTGCTGGAGTGGGTGAGGGTAGGTGAAACCTTCGAGCTGTCTGCCATAGGTGGGCGACTCGGCGGCGATGGCCGAGCTGCCGACGAGGCAGGCCAGGGCCAGGGCGGTTGCGCGCAGCATCGGGGTACTCCGTGTAGGTTCAAGTAGGAAAAGGCGACTGTAGCAGTCAGTTGACCTTCGGAACCGTGAAAGGTGTTACCCGCTGTGAAACCAGCCCAGGGTGATCATCGCGACCACCAGGTAGCGCCCGGCCTTGGCCAGGGTGACCAGCAACAGGAAGCGCCAGAACGGCTCGCGCATGATCCCGGCGATCAGGGTCAACGGATCACCGATCACGGGCATCCAGCTCAACAGCAGCGACCACTGGCCCCAGCGCTGGTAGCGCCGTTGTGCACCTTGCAACTGACTGGCGCTGAACGGAAACCAGCGTTTGTCGCGAAAGCGCTCGATCGCTCGGCCCAACAGCCAGTTGACCAGCGAGCCGAGCACATTGCCCAGGGTCGCAATCAGCAACAGCACAAGCCAGGCGTCGGGGTCGCGCAGGAGCAAACCGACCAGCACCGCCTCGGACTGCAGCGGTAGCAGGGTGGCTGCGCCAAAGGCGCTGAGAAACAGCGCCCAGAGACTGAGCATCAGTATTCGGCGACCACAGTGTCCTGGCCGTCCCGGGTCAGGCCGATGACCTGATAGGCATCCTTGTGGTCGCCCATTTCCATGCCGGGCGAGCCCATGGGCATACCCGGCACGGCCAGCCCCTTGAGATCGCTGCGTTTGGCCAGCAGGCGCACCTGTTCGGCGGGCACATGCCCCTCGACGAACTTGCCGTCGATCACGCCGGTGTGGCAAGACGCCAGGCGTGGTGCGACGCCCAGGCGCTGTTTGACCGCGCTCATGTTCGGCTCGACATGGTCGTTGACCGTGAAACCGTTGTCGCGCAGATGGCTGATCCACTGTTTGCAGCAGCCGCAGTTGGGGTCGCGGTAGACATCAATGACCTCGGCGGCCTGTGCCAGGCCACTGATGGCCAGCAGTCCAAAGGCCATCAGGTGTTTGCGTAGCATGGTCGAACTCCTTCAAAAACGCAGGCGCACACCTGCGACCAGACGGGTCTGCGCGGGGTCGTCGCCGTCTTCACGGGCCTGGTCGGCGCGGGTGCCGTGCAAGCGGTTGAAACTGACGCCGACATAGGGCGCGAAGCTGCGGGTGATTTCATAGCGCAGGCGCAGGCCTGCTTCGCTTTCGGCCAGCCCCGAACCTTGCTCGCGCCCGGCATCGTTACGGCCGAAGAAGTTGGCTTCGAGGGTCGGTTCGAGGATCCAGCGATTGGTCAGCAGCATAGCGTAACTGGCCTCCAGGCGCAGCGCGGTCTGCTGTCGCTCACCGGCATAGGCGGTGGCCTCGAGCTCCAGCCCATACAGCGGCGTCCCTTGGATGCCGAACGCTGCCCAGGCCTGGCCGCTGGCAGGCTTGAAGTCCTGGCGTATACCGCCGACCAGCTCCCACCAGGGGCTGATGGCATGGCCCCAAAGCGCCTGCAGTTCGGCCTTGTGAGTGATGCCCTGTTCACGTTCACCTTCGCTGCGTAGCCACAGGCGATCGATGTCGCCGCCGATCCAGGCAGTGGCATTCCAGTTCAGCAGCCCGCTGTTGTCGAAGTGCTGGTATTCGAGTTGATCGACGATCACCGCCGCGTTCAGCGCATTGTCATGCACCTGGTGGCCCGGCAGAGGGGGAAAGGCTGCGCGGCGGTCGGCATCGGTGATGACCGGAAACGCCGTGGTGGGCTGGGTCGGGTTTTGCTGCGCGCGCACCTCTTCGCTGGCCAGCAGCACCAGCAGGGTCACACTGGCCAGGAGCCAGCGGCTGTTGAGCTCATTCATCGACCCGTACCTCGCGGAACATGCCGGTCTCCATGTGGTAGAGCAAGTGGCAGTGGTAGGCCCAGCGGCCCAGGGCGTCGGCACTGACCCGATAGCTGCGCCGGGTTCCGGGCGGGATATCGAGGGTGTGCTTGCGCACCATGAAGTTGCCCTGTTCATCCTCCAGGTCGCTCCACATGCCATGCAGGTGAATGGGGTGGGCCATCATGGTGTCGTTGACCAGTGTGATGCGCACCCGCTCGCCATAGGTAAGGCGCAGTGGTTGGGCGTCGCTGAACTTCACGCCGTCGAATGACCAGGCAAAGCGCTCCATGTGGCCGGTCAGGTGCAGTTCGATGTCGCGTGAGGGTGGGCGGCCGTCGGGGTCTTCGAAGCGGCTGCGCAAATCGGCGTAGGTCAGCACCCGGCGGCCGTTGCTGCGCAGGCCGATACCGGGATCACCCAGGTTCGGGCGCGGCGCCATGGTCTGCATATCGACCAGCGGGTTGCCGCTCTCGCTGGCCGGGTGGCGCTGCATGGCGGCCATTGCCGCGTGATTCATGCCGGCCATGTTGGCGTGGTCCATGCCAGGCATGTCTGCCATTGCGGGGCCGCCCATGCCGCCGTGCCCCATGTCGTTCAAGGTCAGCCGGGGGCGTGGGTCCGTTGCCGGGATGGGCGCCTGCTGGCCATGAGCATGGGCCAGGGTGCCACGGGCAAAGCCGGTGCGGTCCATGCTCTGGGCGAACAGGGTGTAGGCTGGGGCATCGCCCGGCTCGACCAGTATGTCGAAGGTTTCGGCCACGGCGATGCGCAGTTCGTCGACTGTCACCGGCACCACAGGCAGGCCGTCTGCGGCGATCACCGTGAGTTTCAGGCCGGGGATGCGGAAGTCGAAGTAGGTCATGGCCGAGGCGTTGATCAGGCGCAGGCGTACCGTCTCGCCGGGGCGGAACAGGCAGGTGAAGTTGCCCTCCGGTGGCTGGCCGTTGAGCAGGTAGCTGTAGGTGGCCGCGCTGATGTCGGCAAGATCGGTGGGGCTCATGCGCATGTCGGCCCACATCAGGCGCTCGTCGACGGTCTTGCGCCAGCCATCGCGCGCGACATCCTCGATGAAGTCACCCACAGTGAGCTTGTGGTAGTTGAAGGCGTCGGACTGCTTCTTGAGCGTCGCCAGCAGTGCTTCGGGGGCCTGGTCGCTCCAGTCGCTGAACAGCAGCACATGGTCGCGTTGGTAAGCGTGAGGCTCGGCCTCGCGGGGGTCGATGACGATCGCCCCATAGACCCCCGCCTGCTCTTGCAGCCCGGAATGGCTGTGGTACCAGTAGGTGCCACTCTGGCGCAGGGTGAAGTGGTAGAGGTAGTCGCCGCCAGGCTCGATGCCGGCGAAGCTCAGACCGGGAACACCGTCCATGTTGGCGGGCAGGATGATGCCGTGCCAGTGGATCGAGGTGGGTTCGGTCAGACGGTTGCGCACGCGCAGGGTCACGCTGTCACCTTCGCGCCAGCGCAACTGCGGGCCGGGCAGGCTGCCGTTGACGGTGAGGGCCGTGCGCGGGCGGCCGGTGATGTTGACGGGAGTCTGGCCAACGTACAGTTCGAAGTCCTGGCCCTGCAGCGGTTGGCCTGGGCGATGGCCTTCGGCGGCGCTGGCCAGTGGGCGCCAGAGGCCCAGGCCGGCCACCGCGGTGGCGGCGCCGAGGCCTTTGACGAAGGTACGACGGGAGGGGCTGTGGGGCATGAATGGGCCTCAGGCAGGGCTTGGGTAGAGGCCTTGTCGCGATCGGGCGCGCCTTTCGAAGCCGCGGGCTTGCCTGCGAACGGGCCATGGAATAGCCCGATGATTCACCGCCATCCCTGTCAGCCAGCTGAGGCTGTCATTACAGCGCTGTCAGCTTAGGGCCTGCTGCGCAGGCAGGTCACGCATCAGCAACCCGAACTCGAGCGATACCTGTTCGGGAATCGGCAGGTACACCAGGTGCCCGTCGCCTGGCGCCACCTCGATGGCCTGGCCTTGGCGATCACCCAGCCGGTCGAGTTCGAAGTGGTAGTTACCGCGAGGGGTCATCAGTTCGAGGGTGTCACCCAGCGCAAAGCGGTTCTTCACCTTTACCTCGGCCAGCCCGCCGATACGCAGGCCCGTCAGTTCGCCAACGAACTGCTGGCGCTCCGAAACCGAGTTGCCACGCTGGTAGTTCTGGTATTCGTCGTGTACGTGGCGGCGCAGAAAACCTTCGGTGTAGCCGCGCTGGGCCAGGGACTCGAGGTTGTCCATCAGGCTGCGGTCGAAGGGCCGACCGGCGACAGCGTCGTCGATCGCCTGGCGGTAGGACTGCACGGCTCGGGCGCAGTAGAAGTGCGACTTGGTCCGTCCTTCGATCTTCAGCGAGTGCACGCCCATCCGGGTCAGGCGCTCGACGTGCTGTACCGCGCGCAGATCCTTGGCGTTCATGATGTAGGTGCCGTGTTCGTCCTCGAACGCAGGCATCTCTTCGCCAGGGCGATTGCCCTCCTGCAACAGGAACACCTCTTGGGTGGGCGCGCCAATGCCCAAGGTCGGTTCGCACTCACGGACGATGTCGCCAGTGGCGTTTTCCCCTGCCGGGGTCGCCTGGTACTTCCAGCGACAGGCGTTGGTGCAGCTACCCTGGTTGGCGTCGCGCTTGTTCAGGTAGCCCGACAACAGGCAGCGCCCGGAGTAGGCCATGCACAGTGCGCCGTGGACGAAGACCTCCAGCTCCATGTCAGGCACCTGTTGGCGGATTTCCTCGATCTCTTCCAGCGACAGCTCGCGCGACAGAATCACCCGGCTCAGGCCCAGTTGCTGCCAGAACTGCACGCTGGCCCAGTTCACGGTGTTGGCCTGCACCGACAGGTGCACGGGCATCTGCGGGAAATGCTGGCGCACCAGCATGATCAGCCCCGGATCGGACATGATCAACGCATCGGGCGCCATCTCGATCACGGGCGCCAGGTCCTTGAGGAAGGTCTTGAGCTTGGCATTGTGCGGCGCGATGTTGACCACCACGTAGAAGCGCTTGCCCAGGGCGTGTGCTTCCTGGATGCCCTGTGCCAGGTTGGCGTGGTCGAATTCGTTGTTGCGCACCCGCAGGCTGTAGCGTGGCTGGCCGGCGTAGACCGCATCGGCGCCATAGGCGAAGGCGTAGCGCAGGGTCTTCAGGGAGCCGGCAGGGGCCAGCAGTTCGGGCTTGGCGAGAAGGTTCATGGGTGCACCAGGGCAAAAGGTGCGGATGCTAAGGCGCGGCTGGCGAAGCAGTGTTGATCTGGGTCAAACGGCGTTGATGGCACTTTTGCCGCTTCGCTACGCACTAACGTCCAGGACAATCGAGGAATGCCCATGAATCAAACCGCTCTCCAGAACAGAGCCCTGGCCGTATTGCTGGCGCTGGTCACCGTCGCCTTCGTCTGGATCCTGTTGCCTTACTACGGTGCCATCTTCTGGGCCGTGATCCTCGGCATCCTGTTCGCGCCGTTGCAACGCAAGCTGCTGCTGCGTTTCAACCGGCGGCGCAACCTGGCAGCCGGGGCCACCTTGGCCACCTGCCTGATGATTGCGATCCTGCCGGTGATCATCATCAGTGCCCTGCTGGTGCAGGAGGGCGCCACCCTGTACCAGCGCATTGAAAGCGGCCAGCTGGATATCGCCGGCTACATCGAGCGCGGCAAGGACATGCTGCCGCACTTCGCCCAGAACGGTCTGGACCGCATGGGCATGGGCAACCTCGATGGCCTGCGCGACAAGATCACCAAGTGGGCGACACAGGGCAGTCAGTTTCTGGCCGGGCAGGCATTCAGCTTCGGCCAGGGCACCTTCGACTTCCTGGTGAGTTTCGGCATCATGCTCTACCTGCTGTACTTCTTTTTGCGTGAGGGGCCGGAGCTGGCGCGCAAGGTGCGTCAGGCCGTGCCGCTACCCGAGCAGCAGAAGCGCCGCTTGCAGCTGAAGTTCAACCGGGTGGTGCGGGCCACGGTGAAGGGCAACCTGTTGGTGGCGATCACCCAGGGGGCTCTTGGCGGTTTGATTTTCTGGGTGCTGGATATTCCCAGTGCGCTGGTGTGGGCGGTGCTGATGGCGTTTTTGTCGCTGTTGCCTGCGGTGGGGGCCGGGATCGTCTGGGGGCCGGTCGCAGTGTATTTCCTGCTGACCGGCGCTATTTGGCAAGGCATCGTGCTGACGGCGTTCGGCGTGCTGGTGATCGGGCTGGTGGACAACCTGTTGCGCCCGATCCTGGTGGGCAAGGATACGCGCATGCCCGACTACCTGATCCTGGTGTCGACCCTGGGCGGTCTGGCGGTGTTCGGCCTCAACGGTTTCGTGATCGGGCCGCTGATCGCCGCGTTGTTCATCTCCAGCTGGACGATCTTCACCGAGAGCACGCCACAGGTGCAGTTGCCGTGAGGCTGTTCAGTCACGCTCCAGGATGAAGAACTGAAACAGCGCCTGGGTATCAGGGCAGGCGGCGATCGTACCGGTGACCTTCAGGCCCAGACGCTTGGCTTCGGGCTCGATGGCGACCAACACCGGGGTATGGCCGAAGACGATGATTACACCGGCTCGTCGCACACGTCGGCTCAATGCCTGGAAGAGGCGGGTGGCCTGCTGGCGGAGCATGACCTCGGCATTCAGGAAGCGCAGGATCAGCACGTCGCAACTGTCGGCGGCGGCCGAATCAGTGGCGTCGGCAATGTCGAACTTCAGGTTGGGCAGTCGCTGATGCGTGCGGGCATGGGCGATCATGGCAGGGGATACGTCGCTGCCCAGGCACTGCGCGTCGGGCAGCCCTTGCGCGAGCGTTGCGATGAAGGTTCCGGTCGAGCAGGCGGGGTCGTGTATCACGGCGCCGGGAGCAAGGCGCTTTTGCAGTGTCGCCAGGCAGTGCTCGCGAAAATGCCGTTCCTGTGCGTCCAGGCGCCGGGCTAGCTGCGGGGTGTCATTCCAGAATGATGCAGGTGCTACTAGCTCTTGGCCCTGTTCGTCCACGACCGGAAAGGGGAAGTGGATGCTGGTGTCGTTGCTGCGCCGGGCCTGGGCGAACACCTGGTGTTTTTCGTCGGTGGACAGCGTCCGATAGTGCATCTGCAGGCGGTTGCCACACTGTCGGGTTCTGAGCAGCGGCCCCAGCAACATGGCCGGTGTCAGTCGGCTTCCCAACTGCCCCTGTTCATCCAGCAGCTTGCGCCCCAGGTATTCGAGGTTTTGCAGGCGGAGTATGAACAGGTTGTTCAGACCATGGCCAACAGGTTCTTCCAGCGTTGCGACCCCGCCTGGAGTATGGGCGCGCGAGGGCAGGTGCCAGGCCAGCCAGCGTTCGTGTCGGGCGTGTTCTGGTTGCATGGCGACCCCTCAAGGTTGCTGACTTCGGTGGGCGAGGCCCCTGGGCCCGGGGCAGACGACATTCCCGCTGCAGACGAGGTGGAAACGTTCGAGTCCGGGAACCACGACGTTCACCAGGCTGATGCCTTCGTGGCCTTGGAACAGCTGGCAGATACCGGCTTGCCTGCCATGGCGTTGAAGGTCTGCGTACAGATATCGCAGCTGTTGACGCACACTGCATCGAGGGCCTGGGTCAGGCAGCGCCACCGTGTGTCCTGCTTTTTCCAGCAGTACGTCGAGGTCGAACTGCAGGCACGATTGCAGGCGAGGAAAAGGCCGCAGCAGGCGTTCGGCCAGTTTCAGCTCATCCAGCGCACCGGGGGGGCGACTGTTGAGCTGTACCTGAACCAGTTCGGTGACCGCGCGGCGCACGGCATGCCAGGGGTCGAGCGAGGCGCCTGCGCCGAACAGCGCGCCATGCAAGCGTGATGCTTGCGACATGCGCAGTGCCAGATAGGTGCTGCTGGCAAACTCGCTGCTGATGTCCAGAACACCAATTGGCGCTTCCAGGCAGTCCTCGGCATGCTGCCAGATGCGTCCGAGCTCGGTGTGCGTGCCGGGTTTGCTTACCCAGCGCAAGGGGGAGGGTTGTCTGTAGTAGTAATGACGCAGGAAGAACAGCGACAGCGCATCGCGTTCGATGCTCTGGTTCAACGCATGCAGTATGGCTTCCTGGAGGGTTGCGCCGATGGCTGACCCATCATTGCTGCTGTAGCGTCGGAGCCCACGAAGGTCGAAGGTTTCGCCGGCAGCCGGGTGATCGGCGTAATCCGGCCGCGTGAGGCACAATGGATAGTCGAACAGCCATTGGCCGTCCAGGTCGTGGTAAGCCTGGCACGCCAGTTTCTCTTGGGGCTGTGCCGCAAGCCAGGGTTGCAGCATGTCATCTTGCAGGGTAGGCATTCGGGCCAAGTCGCTGGCCTCGTTGAGGTGAGCATTACGGGTAAGGTGTTCATCGAGAAAGTGCTCCAGTGCCTCGAAGCGTGCGCCGACCCGAGCTTCTTGCTCCAGGCCTTTTCCGCAGCCTTGGCTGGTAGCCCCGGTCTGTGAGCTGAGGCCTATGCGAGCCGAGCCGACCCATGTGCCTTCCCAGTGCTCTTCAACGTTCAGCGCCAGTTGTGCGAGTTGTTCATCGATGCGTTGCCTTGCCGTTGCCAGGGGGAGTTCACGTTCAGCCACGTACGTCATATGCATGCTGACTCCTGGGAGCAAGGCGGCTTGAGGGCCGCCTTGCAGGCTGGATTATTCGCGTTCGAGCTCGACGTGCTCGTGCTCGGCCAGTTGCATTGCGTCTGCGTGCTCGGTAGTCAGTTCGCCAGCCGCCTGATCAACCACGACCTCTGCTTCCAACTCGTTCAGTTTGTTGCTCATGCCACGATAAATGTATCCCATGGTGAAACTCCTTCTTGAACTCTGAGGGTTGTTGGCGGCGTTCTAAGGCCGCCGACGCAGTGTTCGTCAACAAGACGGTCTACGGAAAGGGAGGGTGCGCGGGGAGCCGTGTTAATGAAATGTGCGGTCACTGTTATGGCAGTTGACTGCATGCTTTCGCAGATCAATCCGCCCACACAGAGGGCTCAGGAGAAAGGAGGCGAGCTTTTGACAGCGGTCTGAGGGAAGGAATGAAGCAGTACCTTCGCGCAGTATCTGTAGGCGCTTTCTATTTGAATGGCGATAACTGCTTTTTGGTCATGCTTTCATACTGCCTTCGATGTTTTTTCTGCATGGTCGAAGGCAATATGCTTGGCCGCCAGATGCTTTTGTATTATTTCAGCGTGTAAGAAACACCGATGTAGGCTGCAAAGCCCTCCCCAGGGGTCGAGCGCGCCATGTCGCTACCCTGGTCGTCATAGCCTGGGGTTACCGTGGCCGCATAGCGTTCGCCCGTCAGATTGCGCAGATCGATCCAGGTCTGCCAGTCCTGCTTCGGTGAGTCCCAGCCCAGGCGCGCGCCAAGCAAGGCGTAGTCGTCAGCGTGATAGCTGTTGGCGTAGTCAACCTGCACCTTCGAGGCCATCTGTGTATTCACACCGGCGTAGAAACCGCTGGGCCAGTCGTAGCGCAACTCGGCCTGGTAGTAATGCATCGGGATACCGGGCAGGCGGTTGTCGCCGAAGCGGTCATCGTCGCGGTAATGGAAGTCGCTGAAGGTGTAGGCCTGGCGCAGCGACAGCTTGCCGACGCCCTGCTGTTGCCACAGTGTGCTGTCCAGGCCTGCCTCGACGCCCTGGTGCACAGTGGGGCTGGCGTTGTACTCCTTGAACGGCTGGCCCGGCACGATTTCGACCGCCAGCAGTTCATGGCGCACCTGCGAGTAATACCAGGCCAGATCCCAGCGCCCCAGGATCGACTCGCCACGGGCTCCCAGCTCCAGCGTGGTGGCTGTCTGGTTCTGCATCTCGATGGGTTGCGTCGCGACTGTCGAACTCCAGATCAACGACCAAGGATGCGGTGGCTCGACGGAGCGGCTGAGGTTGCCGTAGACCTGGGTCTGCGGGTCGATGTCGTAACGCAGGCCCAGGCGCGGTGCATAGTCCCAGTCGTGCTGGCTGACCTTACCGCCGTTGGCAGGGAAGGTGACGGCACTTTCGCGGCGGGTGTAGATCATGGCAAGGCCGGTGGTCAGCCACAGGTTCGGCACCAGCTCCAGGTCGTTGCCCAGGTGCAGCACGGTGTCCGAGCCCTGGTAGCTGAAGTCGCGGCTGCGTGGGCCGAACACATCGCCATTGCGCACGAACTGCGAGGCGCCGCTGTTGGGCAGGTGCTTGGTAGTGCGCCAGCCAACGGTGGTCTTGCTCTCATGGCCGAACAGGGTATCGCGACGCAGGTAGTTGAGCGTGCCGCTGACATCGGTGTAAGCCACTTTCAGGCGCATCGGGCCTTCGCGCAGGTCCATTGGGTAGTCGTGGTAGACCAGCCCGGCCTCCAGACGTGAGTCATCATCGAGGAAGAAGGTGGTCTTGTTGCCCACCCAGGTGCTGCCAGGCTGCGGACGGCTGTCATCGCGGGCGAGATAGGCCGGGTTGGCGGCGCGCGGGTGGTGCTTGATCTGGTCCTTGGTCAGGCGCCCGGCCAGGTCGTTCTCGGTTTCCCGGTAGCGCAGGTAGAAGCGTGTTTCCAGATTCGGGTTGAAGCGATAGCCGACGTTGGCGGCGATGCCCTTGGCACTGCCGCTGCTGTGTCGCTGGTAGCCGTCGTACTCGGCGTCGGTCAGCGCCACGTAGTAGTCGAGATTGCCCAGCACCTGGCCAGAGCTGATGTGCCGGCGCTGGTAGCCGTGGCTGCCGGCCTCATAGCGCAGTTGCAGGGGCGCGGCGTCGTGGCCGGTGTGGGTCACGTAGTTGATCGCGCCGCCGAGGGCCAAGGCGCCCTGGTCGAAGCCGTTGGCACCGCGCAGCACCTCGGCACGGCTCAGCCACAAGGGTTCGAACAGCTCGTACGGCGTACCGCCGGGGCCGGTCAGCGGCAGCCCGTCGAACATCGTGTAGACCCCCGAGCCATGGGCGCCTGGCGCGCGGTTGATACCCGAGCCCCGGATCGACAGCTTGATCCCGTCGTTGCCCGCCGACTGGGCGAATACCCCCGGCTGGTAGGCCAGTACATCCTGGTTGCTGGCCACACGCCCCTGGCCGACGCTGTCCATGTCCACCAGGTTGCTGGCGCCGGGTATCTCACGCAGTCGTTCGGCAGCGGCTTCCTGCTCGGACTGCTGGCGGTCCTGGATCAGCACCTGTTCGAGCTCGATGCGCTCGGCGGCGTGGGAGGCGGTGCCGGCCAGCAGGGCCAGCAGCGAGAGGGGGAGGTTCGGACGCATGGGCAGGGGGTTCCAGATCGGGTGCGGGTGTGTGACGCTGCAACTGTCAGACGAAGCACAGTTGTCGATCTGCAGAGCGCAGCGATGGCTCGTGCGTGTTAGCCTTGAGCGGTTCCTGCCGTTTCGGACGCCCTATGGCCAACCACAAGATCGAAATTCGCCGTCGCAATATCGAGAAAATTCTCCAGGCCGCCGAGCAGGTGTTCGCCGAGCAAGGCTACGGCGTCACTTCCATGGGCGACATCGCCGAGCGCGCGCAGTTGCCGCGTTCCAACCTGCATTACTACTTCAGTACCAAGGATGAGCTCTATCGTGCGGTACTGCAGGACTTGCTGGACGTCTGGAAGCAGGATGCCCTGTGTTTCGAGCGCTTCGAAGACCCACGCGTCGTGCTGACCAGCTATATCCGCGCCAAGATGGGACACTCGCGCTCGCGGCCGCTGGGCTCGAAAGTCTGGGCCGAGGAAATCCTCCACGGCGCGCCGCTGCTGGGCGACAGCCTGGACGATTCGCTGGTGCCCTGGGCGCAGTTGAAGGAAGCCAAGATCCGTCGCTGGGTGGAGGAGGGGCGCATCCTGCCGGTCGAGCCGTCGGCGCTGCTCTACATGATCTGGGCTTCGACCCAGCATTACGCCGATTTCGGTTACCAGGTGGCTTTGCTCAATGACGGCGAGCCGCTGTCGGACATGGCGTTCGAGCGGGCGGTGCAGACGGTGACCAGCGTGATTCTGCGGGGCATCGGGCTGGAGCCTTGAGCCTGCCGGGGTGCCTGACAACCCCGGCGAGGGATCTTGCAGGGTTCAAAATCTGAAGGCCAGCCCAGGTCAGCTCGCTTCACGATAGGGGTTGCGCGGATCCTGGGTCCAGTTCAGGTACGGCTTGCCGGTCTCCTGGGCCACCATGTCGATGCAGTTTTCAACCGGGCAGGTGATCTGGCACAGGTTGCAACCCACGCATTCGGCCTCGATCACGCTGTAGACATGCGTTCCATCGGCCTGCAGGGTGTTGGCGATGGCCTGGTGCGAGGTGTCTTCGCAGGCGATGTGGCAGCGTCCGCAGCCGATGCAGGCATCCTGGTCGATATGCGCCACCGACTTGTAGTTGATGTCCAGGTACTTCCAGTCGGTGGTGTGCGCCACGGCCTGGCCGCGGAAGGCTTCCAGGCTGCGGTGCCCGTGCTGGTCCATCCAGCGCGCCAGGCCATCTTTCATGTCTTCGACGATGCGAAAACCGTGCAACATCGCCGCCGTGCACACCTGCACCGCGCCGCTGCCCAGTGCGATGAATTCCGCGGCATCGCGCCAGTTGCCGATACCACCGATGCCGCAGATCGGCAGGCCCCGGGTTTCAGGATCGCGCGCAATCTCGGCGACCATGTTCAGCGCGATCGGTTTGACCGCCGAGCCGCAGTAACCGCCGTGGGTGCTCTGGTCTCCGACGATGGGGTGGGCGACCATGCGGTCCAGGTCGACACTGGTGATCGAGTTGATGGTGTTGATCAGCGACACGGCATCGGCGCCGCCTCGATGTGCGGCGCGGGCCGATTGGCGGATGTCGGTGATGTTGGGCGTGAGCTTGACGATCACCGGCAGCGAGCAGTGCGTCTTGCACCAACGGGTGACCATTTCCACGTATTCCGGCACCTGACCGACCGCCGCGCCCATGCCGCGCTCGGGCATGCCGTGGGGGCAGCCGAAGTTCAGCTCGATGCCATCGGCGCCAGTGGCTTCGACCAGCGGCAGGATGAACTTCCACGATTCCTCCACGCACGGCACCATCAGCGACACCACCAGCGCCCGGTCGGGCCAGTCCTTCTTCACCTGGGTGATTTCACGCAGGTTGATCTCCAGCGAGCGGTCGGTGATCAGCTCGATGTTGTTGATGCCCTGCACCTGGCGGTTGGCGCCGAAGTGCGCGGAGTAGCGCGACGACACGTTGACCGCCGCCGGGTCCTCGCCAAGGGTCTTCCAGACCACGCCACCCCAGCCCGCCTCGAAGGCGCGGACTACGTTGTAGGCTTTGTCGGTCGGTGGCGCGGACGCCAGCCAGAAAGGGTTGGGTGCCTTGATACCGGCGAATTCGATGGACAGATCGGCCATTTACGCTGCCTCCACATTGAGCATGAGTTGGGCATGGATGGCTTCGGCGGCCAGCTTGCCATGTTGCACGGCCTGGACGGTGAGGTCCTGGCCCAGGGCGGTGCAGTCGCCACCGGCATAGATGCCGGGCAGGCTGGTGCGCATCTGCTCGTCGACGCGGATACGTTCGCCATCGCGCGCCAGTTGCGCCGCTACCGGGTCCTTGAGCGCTGCGTCATCGAAGCATTGGCCGATGGCCTTGAAGATCGCGTCGGCGGGCAGCTCGAAGGTTTCGCCGGTATCGGCCAGTTTGCCTTCGACCTGTTCGGTGCGTACGAAACGCATCCCTTTCACGCGGCCCTGGTCGTCCAGCAGCACAGCATCGGGCCGTGCCCAGGTGTGCAGGCGCACCTGGTTGGCCTTGGCGATGTCCTGCTCGTGGCCGGTGGCGCCCATGTCGGCGGCACCGCGGCGATACACCAGGTTGACGTCGCGCGCACCCAGGCGGCTCATCTGCACTGCCATGTCGATGGCGGTGTTGCCCGCGCCGATCACCAGGCAGCGGTCGGCCAGCGGCAGTTGGCGGAGGTCGTCGGCCTGGCGCAGTTCACGGATATAGTCGGTGGCGGCCAGCACCCCAGGGGCCTCCTCGTCAGGCAGGCCGAGCTGGCGCACGGCATTCAGGCCAAGGCCCAGGAACACCGCGTCGTACTGGTCACGCAATTCGTCCAGGGTGAGGTTGTCGCCCAGGCGTTGGCCATGGCGGATCTCGATGCCACCGATGCCGAGCAGGAAATCCACCTCACGCTGGGCATAGTCGTCCACCAGCTTGTAGCGCGCGATGCCGTACTCGTTGAGGCCGCCAGCCTTTTGCTGTGCCTCGAAGACCACCACGTCATGACCATGCAAGGCCAGGCGGTGCGCACAGGACAGCCCGGCGGGG
>NZ_JBNFMU010000082.1:0-3580 GCF_049942315.1 Pseudomonas wayambapalatensis | reverse complement strand
CCATTCTCGGGCATTGGGAAATGTCGGTATGGGCCTTTTCGCGGGTTCACCCGCGAAAAGTACGCCGCAATTTCAACCTGTCGAATCACTTCCCGCCGTTGATGGTGATCGGGTTCAGCTCGCCATCGGCTGCGCCCCATTTCTCCAGGATCTTGCGGTAGCTGCCATCGTCGACCATCGCCTGCAGTTCGCTGCGGATCGCAGCCGACAGCGCAGCGTTATCCTTGGCCACGCCCAGCCCGGTGAGCTGGGTGGTCAGCGGGGTACCCAGAATCTTGAAGGTGCCTTTCTCCAGGTCCTGGATATAAGGCAGCGTTTCGCTGCCTTGCACGGCGGCATCAAGGCGCCCTTGGCGCAGTTGCGCGCGCGCATCGGCACTGCCCTCGGAACCGAGCACGATCACTGCCGGCTTGCCATTGGCTTCGCAGTTGGCCTTGCTCCAGGTGGCGACATCGTTGGGCCAGGTAGTGCGGCGGCTGGTGCCGACTTTCTTGCCGCACAGGTCGGTCATCTCGTTGATCTCGCCGCGGCTTTGCAGGGTGTAGAACTGCGGGCCGCTGGTGAAGTAGTCGACGAAGGTCACCACCTGCTGGCGTTCCTTGGTGTCGGTCATGCCCGAAAGGATGATGTCGACGCGCTTGGTGACCAGGGCGCTGATCATCTGCTCGAAGGCGGTCTCCTGCCACTTGATCTTCACCCCCAGGCGTTCGGCCAGGGCGTTGCCCAGGTCGACATCGACGCCGGTCAGCTGGTTGGTGGCCGGGTCCTTGAAGTCCATCGGTGGGTAGTTGGGGACGATTGCGGCGACGATTTCGCCCTTGGCCTTGATCGAGGCCGGAAGTTCCACGGCGGCCTGGGCGTTGAAGGCCAGGGCGGTCAGTACGCTGCACGCAAGAAGGGTTTTTTTCATGCCTAGGGTTCTCTTTATGGTTGTGGGCGGCAGTCAGGTACGAACCGCGGAAATGAAGTTCTGGGTCCGCGGGTTCTGGGGGGCCAGGAGCACCTCTTCGGGGCTTCCTGCTTCTACGATCTGTCCGGCGTCCATGAACACCACTCGGTTGGACACCTCGCGGGCAAAGCCCAGCTCGTGGGTGACCACGACCATGGTCATGCCGGACTTGGCCAGGTCACGCATGACCGACAGCACCTCGCCGACCAGCTCGGGGTCCAGCGCGGAGGTGGGTTCGTCGAACAGCATCAGTTTCGGGCGCATGGCCAGGGCGCGGGCGATGGCGACACGCTGCTGCTGACCACCGGAAAGCTGGATGGGGTAGTGGTCGCGCTTGTCGCTCAGGCCGACCCGGGCCAGCAGTTCGAGGGCATCCTCGGTGGCTTCCTTGGGCGAGCGGCGCAGCACCTGGCAGGGCCCTTCGATGATGTTCTGCAGCACGGTCAGGTGGGGGAACAGGTTGAAACGCTGGAACACCATGCCGGTGGCCAGGCGCTGGCGGGCGATCTGCGATTCGGTCAGTTCGTGCAGCTTGTGGCCGGCCATGCGGTAGCCGACCAGCTCGCCGTCGACCCACAGACCGCCGCCATCGACCTTTTCCAGCTGGTTGATGCAGCGCAGGAAGGTGCTCTTGCCGGAGCCCGAGGGGCCGATCACGCAGAGCACTTCGCCTTGCTCGATCTCCAGGTTGATGTCGTTCAGCGCGTGGTAGTCGCCGTAGTATTTCTGCAGGCCAACGGCCTTGACGATGCTTCTCATGGGCATGTTCTCTCTAGGGCCGATCAGGAGCGCTTGCCAGCGCCCTTGGCGAAGTGACGTTCCAGGCGGCTCTGGCCGAACGACAGCAGGGTCACCACTGCCAGGTACCAGATGCCGGCAACGATCAGCAGCTCCATCACCCGCGCGTTGGCGTAGTAGATGTTCTGCGCGTTGTGCAACAGCTCCGAATACTGGATGACGCTGGCCAGGCTGGTCATCTTGACCATGCCGATGAACTCGTTGCCCACCGGCGGGATGATGATGCGCATGGCCTGGGGCAGGATGATCCGGCGCAGCGCCTGCAGGCGCGGCATGCCGATCGACTTGGCCGCTTCGTACTGGCCCGTGTCCACCGACAGCAAGCCGGCACGCACCACCTCGGCGGTGTAGGCGCCCTGGTTGATGCTCAGGCCCAGCAGCGCGGCGACGAAGGGGGTCATCAGCGTCACGGTGTCGAACTGGAACAGGCCAGGAATGCCGATGGTGGGGAAGATCAGCGCCAGGTTGAACCACAGCAGCAGTTGCAGGATCAGCGGCGTACCCCGGAACAGCCAGGTGTAGGCCAGCGCCACGTACTGCAGGATCGGGTTCTGCGACATGCGCATCACTGCGGTGATGACGCCGAAGACGATGCCCAAGGCCATGGCGATCACCGACATGACGATGGTATTGCCCAGGCCCCAGAGGATCGCCTCGGAGGTCAGGAACTGGCCGACGAAGGCCCATTCGATCTTGCCGTTGGCAAAGGCATTGGCCAGCCCCAGCAACAGCACGACGATCAGCGTGGCGAAGAACATGCGCCCGTAGTAACGGCGCGGGACATGTTCGTAGCGGCTGATGTCGAACTCGTTTTCCTGTTGCCTGCGCTCATCGGCGAGGCGTTTGGCGTGTATCTGACTCATGGTGTGGCTCCGCAGTCGGCGCAGGGCGCCTGGGCGTGTCGATCGGTGGCGGGCAGCGGGTCCTTGCGAAACCGCTGCCCACAGGTCTTCAGGTGCGCGGCCCTTGGTAATGGGCAGCCCAGGCCTGTTGTGCTTCAAGGGCGACTTTCAGGCGCACGATCTGCTCGCGCACGCGTTGTGGCGCAGTACCGCCGTGGCCGCTGCGCATGGCGATGGCCGCTTCCAGGGTGAGGCTCTCGCGCACCTCGGGTGTCAGGCGCGGGTCGATGTCGGCGAGCATCGCAGGGCTCGCCTGCCACAGCTCGATGTCCTGCGCCTCACAGGCGCGCACCAAGGCTCCGGTGATCTCGTGGGCCTCCTTGAACGGTACGCCGCGCATGGCCAGCCAGTCGGCGACCTCGGTGGCCAGGGTGTAGCCCAGCGGCGCCTGGCGGCGCAGTTCGTCCACGCGCACCTGCATGGTCCGCACCATGCCGGCCATGGCGGGGAGCACCAGGCCTAGCGTGTCGAGCGTATCCATCACCTCGCTCTTGTCCTCGGCCAGGTCGCGGTTGTACGACAGCGGCAGGGCCTTGAGGGTGGACAGCAGGCCGGTCAGGTTGCCGATCAGGCGCCCGGCCTTGCCACGGGTGAGCTCGGCGATGTCCGGGTTCTTCTTCTGCGGCATGATCGAACTGCCGGTGGCATAGGCATCGTCCAGCTCGACCCAGCGGAACTGGCGCGACGACCACAGGCAGAATTCCTCGGACAGGCGCGACAGGTTGATGCCGAGCATGCTGGCGATGAACAGGAACTCGGCGACATGGTCGCGGCTGGCCACGGCGTCGATGGAGTTCTCGCACGGGCCGCTGTAGCCCATTTCCAGCGCTGACTGTTGTGGTTGGCGGGGGATGGCCGAACCAGCCATCGCCGCAGCGCCCAGGGGGGAAAGGGCCGTGCGCGTCTCCCAGTCGACCAGGCGTTGCACGTC
>NZ_JBNFMU010000081.1:0-1773 GCF_049942315.1 Pseudomonas wayambapalatensis | reverse complement strand
TTGCCCGGAACGGTGGCGTCGCTGATGCCAACGGTGAGCGAGCCGGAATCCTTGAAGACGTCATCACCTTGTGCCGGTGCCTTGTACTCAACCTGAGTCTGGCCGGCCGCGATGGTGACTTTGTCGCCATTGCTCAAGGTAACGGTCAGCGGACGGTCCAGTGGCTGGTTCACTTTGACGGTGAACGACGGCTGCTGGTCTTCGGTTACGTTGCCGTTGCTGACGATGGTGACAGAGACTTTGTCGCCTTCGTTGCCGGTGCCTGGAGTGCCAGTACCTGGTTCGTCTGTCACTGTGGTGGTGACGGAATTGTCGCCGAGGGTCAGTTTCTCGAAGTTATCACCACCGGTGACCGATTCGATCTTGTTGACGATGTTTGGCTGACCGCCGACGTAGACGTCGTCAGGGGCATGGATGGTGATGGTGCCGGTGGCGCTGCCCGCCGGAACGGTAACTTTTGTGCCGTCCGAGAGCGTGAAGACCAGGCCATTGTGGCCTTTGACGTCCAGACCCTGGGCATTGGTCAGCGTAACGGTATAGGTGATCTCGCCGCCCTCGGACACAGTGGTCTTGTCGGCGGTAAGGGTGGCGACAACCTCACTTTCGGTATCAGCGATCTGCACGGTAGCCGAGCCGCCGAGTTCCAGGTTTTCGAAGGTCTTACCTGGAACACTGGCGTCGCTGATCCCAACGGTGAGCGAGCCCGAGTCTTTGAAGACGTCATCGCCTTGGGCTGGAGCCTTGTACTCAACCTGCGTCTGGCCCGCAGCGATGGTGACCTTGTCGCCATTGCTCAGAGTGACGGTGAGCGGACGATCCAGCGGTTGGCTCACTTTGACAGTGAACGACGGCTGCTGGTCTTCAGTGACGTTGCCATTGCTGACGATGGTGACGGAAACCTTGTCGCCTTCGTTGCCGGTGCCCGGGGTGCCGGTACCTGGCTCGTCAGTCACTGTGGTGGTGACGGAGTTGTCGCCGAGGGTCAGTTTCTCGAAGTTATCCGCGCCAGTGACACCTTCCAGCTTGTTGATGATCGACGGTTGACCGCCAACGTAAACGTCGTCCGGGGCATGGATAGTGATGGTGCCGGTGGCGCTGCCCGCCGGAATGGTCACTTTGGTGCCGTCGCTGAGGGTGAAGACCAGGCCGTTATGGCCAGTAACCGACAGACCTTGGGAGTTGGTCAGGGTGACGGTGTAAGTGATCTCGCCGCCTTCAGACACGGTGGTTTTATCGGCCGTCAGGGTCGCGACCACTTCACTTTCAGTGTCAGCGATCTGAACGGTAGCCGAGCCGCCGAGTTCCAGGTTTTCGAAGGTCTTACCCGGAACGGTGGCATCGGTGATGCCGACAGTCAGAGAACCCGAATCCTTGAAGACGTCATCACCTTGTGCAGGTGCCTTGTACTCGACTTGAGTCTGGCCTGCGGCGATGGTGACCTTGTCGCCATTGCTCAGAGTGACGGTGAGCGGACGGTCCAGTGGCTGGTTCACTTTGACAGTGAACGACGGCTGCTGATCTTCGGTGACATTGCCGTTGCTAACGATGGTGACGGAGACCTTGTCGCCTTCGTTGCCGGTGCCCGGAGTGCCAGTGCCCGGCTCATCGGTGACATCGGTTTTCACTTCGCCCTGACCCAGAGTCAGTTTCTCGAAGTTATCCGCGCCGGTAACACCTTCAAAACACTTATTTTGGTTCACCCCACCCCCACCACTACTGTGACTGACGAGCCGGGCACTGGCACTCCGGGCACCGGCAACGAAGGCGACAAGG
>NZ_JBNFMU010000080.1:0-2668 GCF_049942315.1 Pseudomonas wayambapalatensis | reverse complement strand
GTGTTCGCGGGACAAGCCCGCTCCCACAGGGATTGGGCTGGCCTTTAGATTTTGAGCAAGACAGTTGCTCCTACAAGCTGAACCTCCCCACCATCCCGCGCAATTGCTGTCCCAACTGCTCCAGTTCGCCACTGGAAGTGGCCGTCTGCTCGCTCGCCGAACTGGTGTGATCGGATGCCTCGCGCACGCTGATCACGCTGCGGTTGATCTGCTCGGCCACCACGCTCTGTTCTTCGCTGGCGGTGGCGATCTGCTGGTTCATGCCCTGGATGTTCGACACGGTCCGGGTGATCTGCCCCAGTGCATCACCCGCTCGGCGACTCAGATCGACGCTCTGCTCGGTCAGGGTCCTGCTGCTGTCGAGCAGCGAGGTGACTTCATCGGTGCCTTTGTGCAGGCTCTCGATCAGGTGCTCGATCTCCTCGGTCGACTGTTGAGTGCGCTGGGCCAGGCCCCGCACTTCATCGGCCACCACCGCGAAGCCGCGACCGGCTTCGCCGGCACGCGCCGCTTCGATGGCGGCATTGAGGGCCAGCAGGTTGGTCTGTTCGGAAACCGACTTGATCACATCCAGGATGCTGCCGATCCGTTGGCTTTCCCCCGCCAGGTGTTGCATCGAGGCGAGGCAGCGGTCCATCTGCGTTGCCAGCTGTTCGATACGCGCGATGGCTTCGGCCACCACCTGATCGCCCACTTGCGCCTGCTGGTCAGCGTCGGTTGCGGCCAATGAGGCATGTTCGGCGTTCTGCGCCACTTCCTGCACGGTCGCGCTCATCTGGTTCATCGCCGTGGCCACCTGGTCGGTTTCTTCGCGCTGCTGAGTGATGCGCTCGAGCGTGTCGGCGCTGGCTCCGGCCAGTTGCGAGGCCGCTTGTGACAAGTGCTCGACGCTCTGGTCGATGCCGCCGATCAACTGGCGCAGGCTCAGGGTCATCTCGCGCATGCTGCTTTGTAACTGGCCCATTTCGTCGCGCCGCGCCACCGTCTCCACGTGGCTGAGGTCACCGCGGGCGATCCGTGCGGCCTGGGCCAGGGTCTGGCGCAAGGGCTGGGTGATCTGCCGAGTGATCAACCAACAGGCCAGCACGCCGACCGCGAGGGCGAGCAGTGCCACGCTGGTCAGTATCGAGCGCGCGGCCACAGCCTCATGGTCGCGTTGTGCGACTTTCTGCTCGGCCAGTGTCACGCTGGCGTCCCTCAGGTCATTACCCATGGTTTCCATGTCGTTCTGCAGTTGTTCGACGCGGATCGCTGCTCGGCGGTATTGCTCCAGGCTGGTCCGGTACTGGGCCAGGGCGAGCGTGGGGCGCGCCATGAGGTCGCTCGGCAATGCGAGCGGGGCGAGCGCCGTGAGCATCTGTTCCAGGCTGACTTGCGCGGCATCGAGCGCCGTATTGCCGACCTGAGCGAAGTCCTCGACGGGTGAGAACGTGTAGGCAGGGACCAGGCTTTGCTGGTTGGCGCTGTCGACCTGGCGCGTGAGCGTGTCCATCAGCCCGAGCAGGTTGCCCTGCGGTTGGTCGGCGGGAAGCTTGAGCAGAGCCTGGGTCTGCAGGTCGTCGATGACTTCATCCAGTATCCGGTCCTTGTCCTGCATGATCGTGCGCAGCTCGGTGCGGCTCCCGACTGCGCGCAGCAGCTCGGCGAAATGTTCGCGCAGGCGTTGCAACTGGCGCAGCTTCTCGCTGAGCAGCTCGCGCGACTGATCGACGCTGCTGCGTTGCTGAAGCAGCGTGAGCCGGCGTTCGAGCTGGTCGAGGATCGCGTCGATGCGTGCCTTGCTGGTGTCGTCGGCCAGCACGCGGTAGGTGATGCGCTCGGCGCGCAGGTCTTTGCTCAGGTCATTGATCTGGATGATCTCGCTGAGCTGCTGCGAGCGAATGATGGCGCCGTCCAGGGCGCGCCAGCCGCTGACGGTGGTGGCGAGGGTGAGCAACAGGACCACGGCGAAGCCGAGGGTGAGCTTGAGGCGGACGCTCATGTTGCCGAGGTGGTGGTTGAGGTATCCGAACATGGCGAGTCTCCATCCATTTGAGAGAAGGGCCATGCTGTTAGGTTGCCAGCATGGCCCTCCTGCTCATCGGCAGAGATCGCGTGAGACTCGACCTGCAAATCGAGTGGGAAAAGTCCTCAATAGCGTGGTGATTATTCCGCGCCCTGCAGGGCAAGCACCCTGCTCAGAGGCGGAAACGTCCCACCAGGCCCTGCAGGTGGGTGCCAAGCCGCGCCAGCTCCACGCTGGAACTGGCGGTCTCCTCGCTCGCCGCCGAAGTCTGGTCGGAAATATCCCGTACATTCATCACGCTGCGATTGATTTCCTCGGCCACCGCGCTCTGCTGTTCGGCCGCGGTGGCGATCTGTTGGTTCATCGACTGGATCGAGGACACGGTGCGGGTGATGGTTTCCAGCGAGCTGCCGGCACGACGGGTCAGTTCCACGCTGCTGTCGGTGAGCTCGCGGCTGCTGTCCATGACGCTGGAGACGCGCTGGGTGCCATTTTGCAGGCTGGCGATCAGCTCTTCGATTTCTTCGGTGGACTGCTGCGTGCGCTGGGCCAGGCTGCGCACTTCATCGGCGACCACGGCAAAACCACGGCCGGCCTCACCCGCGCGGGCGGCCTCGATGGCGGCGTTGAGGGCCAGCAGGTTGGTTTGTTCGGCGATGGCGC
>NZ_JBNFMU010000079.1:0-8546 GCF_049942315.1 Pseudomonas wayambapalatensis | reverse complement strand
TGGAGATGAGGGCGAGGCAGAACGCACCCAGCACAAAGGGGAGGAGGGGTGTTTGGTGTAACCTTCCCCCCCCGCGAAGCGGTCACCGCCGATCATCAGTGAACCTCTGCCACCCTGGCCCGCCGCGCCCGCCACCCCGCCATCAGCGAAGGCCCCAGCGCCACCAGTGCCGACCCTGCCACCACCGTCACCGCCCCGGCATAGCCCAGCGCATTGATCTGTTCGGCATGCACGTACTCAGGCCACACCCAGGCCGACAGTGCCACCGCAACAAAGGTGACCAGTGGCGTCAGTGCCAAGGTCGCACTCACCCGCGATGCTTCCCAATGCGCCAAGGCCTCGGCAAATGCGCCATAGGCGACCAGGGTGTTCAGGCAGCACGCCAGCAGCAACCAGCCTTGTACAGCCGTCAGTTGCAGCGCCTCCAGCGGATGCACCCAGGGCGTCAGCAGCGCCGCACAGCACAGGTAGATCACCATCATCACCTGTTGCGAGTGCCAGACCGACAGCAGTTGCTTCTGGCTCAGGGCATAGAACACCCAGATGCTGGTGGCCAGGATGATCGTCAGTACACCGGTGGTGTAGGCCCCAAGTGATGTCAGCAGTTCGTCCAGGCGCTGGTTGAAGAACAGCCCGAAACCGGCCAGCAGCACCAGCAATCCGATACCCTGGCCCAAGCTGAAACGCTCCTTGAACACGAACACACTGGCCACCAGCAACAGCACCGGCCCCAGTTGCACCACCAGTTGCGCGGTGCCCGGGCTGAGCAGTTTGAGACCGACCAGGTACAGCACATAATTGCCCATCAGCCCACACACGGCCACCGCTACCAGGCCAAAGCCCTTGCGCCCCAGGCGCTGGAACGGCGGCAGGCGCCGGTTCGCGGCCAGCCAGGCGAACAACAGGCCGCCGGAGACCAGCAGCCGATACCAGGTGACCGTGATCGGGTCCATCACCTGCAGTACCTGCTTGAGCTTGATCGGCAGAATGCCCCACAACAGCGCGGTCAGCAGTGCCAGGAACAGCCCATGGACCCAGCGTCCGGAAGAAATGTGCATAGCGTCCTCGATCAATGCCCTGAGTGGGGTGACTGAAGTCTAAGGGCTGCAAAGGTGGGGCTGGCAGAAAGTGGCGGGAAAAGAATTCATCGGGTCATTCCTGCGGGGCATGGCTGCCCCGCGGCGTGAGGGGCGTTACTTCTTGTGCTTGGCGAACGCCGCCTCCAGTGCATCGTTGATGGTGCGCAGCACCTTGACCCGCGCCCAGCGCTTGTCGTTGGCCTCCACCAGTGTCCAGGGGGCTATCTCGGTGCTGGTACGATCGACCATGTCGCCCACAGCCTCGGCGTACACATCCCACTTGTCGCGGTTGCGCCAGTCTTCCTCGGTGATCTTGTAGCGCTTGAACGGGATCTCTTCACGTTCCTCGAAACGCTGCAACTGTGTCTCTTGGTCGATTGCCAGCCAGAACTTCACGACCACGATGCCCGCGTTGCTCAACTGCTCCTCGAAATCATTGATCTCGCCATAGGCGCGCATCCAGTCGGCCGGGGTGCAGAACCCTTCGACCCGCTCGACCAGTACCCTGCCATACCAGGAGCGGTCGAAGATGGTGAACTTGCCGCGCGCCGGCACATGTCGCCAAAAGCGCCACAAGTAAGGCTGGGCGCGCTCCTCCTCGGTGGGTGCGGCGATCGGCACGATGCGGTACTGGCGTGGGTCCAGCGCAGCAGCCACGCGGCGGATCGCTCCTCCTTTACCTGCTGCATCGTTGCCTTCGAACACCGCGATTAGGGCATGCTCACGCATGCGCTTGTGCCGCAGCAGCCCGGCCAGGCGCGCCTGCTCGGCGACCAGCTGCTTCTGGTAGTCGTGCTTGTCGAGGCGCTGGGTGAGATCCAGGGCACCGAGCAGGCTCAATTGATCGATACTGCGCCCAAATGGCGCGACATTGCCCTGGTGCTTGCCCTTCGGCGCGTTGGCCAGCGCCGACTGCAGACTTTCAAGCAGAATGCGCCCTACCGCCAGCGCCCGATAGTACGGATCGACACCTTCGATCACATGCCAAGGCGCGTAGTCGCGGCTGGTGCGGCGCAGCACCCGCTCGCCAAAGCGCACGAAGCGGTCGTAGGTCTGCGACTGCTGCCAGTCCAGCGGGCTGATCCGCCAGCTGTGCAACGGGTCGTCGCGCAGGGCCTTAAGCCGGGTCTTCATCTGCTTCTTGGAGAGATGGAACCAGAACTTGATGATCAGCGCGCCTTCGTCACAAAGCATCTGCTCAAGGCGCTCGGCGCCAGTAATGGCCTGGTCCAGCACCGCATCCTTGAAGCGGCCATGCACCCGCCCCTGAATCATCTGGCTGTACCAATTACCGAAGAACACGCCCATGCGCCCCTTGGGCGGCAGGGCGCGCCAGTAGCGCCACGCCGGCGGACGAGCCAGCTCCTCATCGGTCTGCTGGTCGAAGGTCAGCACTTCGATCATCCGCGGGTCCATCCACTCGTTGAGCAGCTTCACCGTCTCGCCCTTGCCGGCGCCCTCAATGCCGTTGATCAGCACGATGACCGGAAAGCGCGCCTGCTGCTTGAGCTCGAACTGGGCCTCCAGCAACGCCTCGCGCAGGGCCGGCACCTCGGCCTCGTAGGTATCCTTGTCGATGCTGTGACCGATCTCCGCAGATTCGAACATGACTCACTCCTTCGATGGATAAGCAAGAGTAGCGGATTGCACGCCAGTCTTGCGCCCTCTTCACCACGGCGGATACAGCGTCGGCGACGCAGATGGCATAAAATCTCCGCCTCACTGCCAGCCGAACAGACCATGCCTGATACCCCACTCCCCCAGCACGCCCAGATCGACTGGGACGACCAGGGCCGCCCTCACTCGCGGCAATACGACGACGTCTACTTCTCGAAGAACGAGGGCGTGCACGAAACGGTATACGTCTTCCTCGAACGCAACCACCTGGCCCGGCGCTTCGCCGAGCTTGCGCCACACGCCTGCCTGGTGATCGGCGAGACCGGTTTTGGTACCGGCATGAACTTCTTCTGTGCCTGGCAACTGTTCGCAGAAAAAGCCCACCCCGAGGCGCGGCTGCACTTCGTCAGTGTCGAGAAGTACCCGCTGAGCCGCGCCGACTTGGCCCGCGCTGCAGCGCTGTGGCCGGAGCTTGCGCCCTACAGCGAACCCTTGCTGGCGCAGTACGTGGCAGTGCACCCGGGCTTCCAGCAATTCAGCTTCGAACAGGGCCGGATCACCCTCACCCTGCTGGTCGGTGACGTGCTGGAACAGTTGCCTCAGCTCGACGCGCCCATCGACGCCTGGTTTCTGGACGGTTTCGCTCCGGCGAAGAACCCGGACATGTGGACGCCGGAACTGTTCGCGCAACTGGCGCGGCTGTCACGCCCCGGCACCACGCTGGGGACTTTTACCACCACCGGCTGGGTACGCCGTGGCCTGGCGGCCGCCGGTTTTGCGATCAAGAAAGTGCCGGGGCTGGGCAAGAAGTGGGAAGTGATGGGGGGAGAATTCGTCGGCTGGCCTGAAGACCTGCCGACACCGCCGCAACCCACCCCCTGGTATGCACGCCCCGCCCCCGTGAACGGCCCCCGTCGCGCACTGGTCATCGGCGCCGGGCTGGCCGGTTGCGCCAGCGCCGCCAGCCTGGCCGCACGCGGTTGGCAGGTCGAGGTGCTGGAGCGCCACGACGCCCCGGCCCGAGAGGCTTCCGGCAACCCCCAGGGCGTGCTGTACCTCAAGCTCTCGGCGCATGGCACTGCCTTGTCGCAGATGATTCTCGCCGGGTTCGGCTACACCCGCCGTTGGCTAGAACGCCTGCAGCGTGGCCGTGACTGGGACGACTGCGGCGTGCTGCAACTGGCCTTCGACACCAAGGAAGCCGAGCGCCAGGCCAAGCTGGCCAGCGCCTTTGACAGCAGCCTGCTGCAGTGCCTGGATCGCGAGCAGGCCGAAGCGGTCGCCGGGGTCGCCCTGGCCAGCGGTGGGCTGTTCTACCCCGAGGGTGGCTGGGTACACCCGCCCGCACTGTGCCACGCGCAACTGCAACATCCACGCATCCGCCTGCTCAACCATCACCAGGTGATCGAACTGCGCCGCATCGACGGTCTGTGGCAGGCCTGGGACGGCGAACAATTACTGGCCAGTGCGCCGCTGGTGGTACTGGCCGGCGCCGCTGAGATATGCAACTTCGAGGCATGCGCCGAGCTGCCGCTCAAGCGTATCCGCGGACAGATCACCCGCCTGCCACTGACCGAGCGCAGCCAGGCGCTGGGCACCGTGGTCTGCGCCGACGGCTACGTCGCACCGGCGCGCGACGGCGAGCATACCCTCGGCGCCAGTTTCGACTTCCATAGCCTCGACCTCGCCCCCACTGCCGGCGAGCACGCAAGCAATCTTGGCCTGCTGGAGGCGATTTCTGCCGACCTGGCGCAGCGCCTCGATACGAGCGCACTGGATCCGGCGCAACTGCAGGGGCGTGCAGCGTTCCGTTGCACCAGCCCGGATTACCTGCCGATCGTCGGGCCGCTGGCCGACCCTGCTGCGTTCAGCACGACCTATTCAATGCTGGCCAAGGATGCCCGACAGGTCCCGGCCATCGACTGCCCCTGGCTGGAAGGCCTGTACGTCAACAGCGGCCATGGCTCACGCGGCCTGATCACTGCGCCTCTGAGCGGCGAGCTGATCGCTGCCTGGGCCAGTGGCGAACCACTGCCGGTGCCTCGGGCTGTGGCCGAGGCCTGTCATCCAAACCGGTTCACGCTGCGCAAGTTGATTCGCGGCAAATGAAACGGTGCACCACTCGTCGCATATAACAGATTGATCTAAAACTCCCGCAAATCCCCTGGGTCAGTTCCTTAAGGTGCCCCATGTGGGGGCACTCTTTCCCCAACGGCAAAACCGGTAAGGACTTATGTGCGGATTAGCAGGAGAGTTACGTTTCACCCCCATCGACCAAGCCCCCCGCCCGGCGGATCTCGCCGCGGTGGAGCGCATCACCCACCATCTGGCGCCACGCGGCCCTGATGCCTGGGGCTTCCATAGCCAGGGGCCGATCGCCCTCGGCCATCGGCGCCTGAAGATCATGGACCTGTCCGACGGCTCGGCGCAGCCGATGGTCGATAACACCCTCGGCCTGTCCCTGGCCTTCAACGGCGCCATCTACAACTTCCCGGAGCTGCGCCAGGAACTGCAGGACCTGGGTTACAGGTTCTGGTCCGACGGCGACACCGAAGTGCTGCTCAAGGGCTACCACGCCTGGGGCGCCGCGCTGCTGCCCAAGCTCAACGGCATGTTTGCCCTGGCCATCTGGGAACGCGACAACCAGCGCCTGTTCCTGGCCCGCGACCGCCTCGGGGTCAAGCCGCTGTACCTGTCGCGCAACGGCGAGCGCCTGCGCTTCGCCTCGACCCTGCCGGCGCTGCTCAAGGGCGGCGACATCGACCCGATGATCGATCCGGTGGCGCTCAACCACTACCTCAACTTCCACGCCGTGGTGCCCGCCCCGCGCACGATGCTGGCCAACGTGCAGAAGCTCGAGCCCGGCACCTGGATGCGCATCGACCGCCACGGTGAAGTCGAGCGCCAGACCTGGTGGCAGCTGCATTACGGCCCGAACCCGGACGAGCAGGACCTCGATCTCGAAGGCTGGACCACCCGCGTGCTCGATGCCACCCGCGATGCCGTGGCGATCCGCCAGCGCGCGGCTGTGGATGTCGGCGTGCTGCTGTCAGGCGGTGTCGACTCCAGTCTGCTGGTCGGCCTGCTGCGCGAGGTCGGTGTGGACGACCTGTCGACGTTCTCCATCGGTTTCGAGGATGCCGGCGGCGAACGTGGCGACGAGTTCCAGTACTCGGACCTGATCGCCAAGCACTACGGCACCCGCCACCACCAGCTGCGCATCGCCGAACACGAGATCATCGAGCAATTGCCGGCCGCCTTCCGCGCCATGAGCGAGCCGATGGTCAGCCACGACTGCATCGCCTTCTATCTGCTCTCGCGTGAAGTCGCCAAGCACTGCAAGGGCGTGCAGAGCGGCCAGGGCGCCGACGAATTGTTCGCCGGTTACCACTGGTATCCGCAGGTCGATGGCGCCGAGGATGCCTTCGGCGCCTATCGCAAGGCGTTCTTCGACCGTAGCCACGACGAATACCGCGACACCGTGCAGGCCCCCTGGTTGCTGGACAACGATGCCGCTGGCGATTTCGTCCGCGAGCACTTCGCCCGCCCCGGTGCAACCCATGCGGTGGACAAGGCCCTGCGCCTGGACAGCACGGTGATGCTGGTCGACGACCCGGTCAAGCGTGTCGACAACATGACCATGGCCTGGGGGCTGGAGGCACGTACGCCGTTCCTCGACTATCGCCTGGTCGAACTTTCTGCCCGTATCCCAGCGCGCTTCAAGCTGCCCGACGGTGGCAAGCAGGTGCTCAAGCAGGCGGCGCGACGGGTCATTCCCCATGAAGTCATCGACCGCAAGAAGGGCTACTTCCCCGTACCCGGCCTCAAGCACCTGGAGGGCGCGACCCTTGGCTGGGTACGCGAACTGCTGACCGACCCGAGCCAGGACCGCGGCCTGTTCAACCCGGCGATGCTCGACCGCCTGCTGAGCAACCCGCATGGCCAACTGACCCCGCTGCGCGGCTCCAAGCTGTGGCAATTGGCGGCCCTGAACCTGTGGCTCAGCGAACAAGGAATCTGACCGATGAAAGCCCATAGTGCCTATGGCCAGCGCCTGCTGCGCGGCCAGGCGCCCTCCTACGAACGCCTGCAGGCCCGCCTGGCGGGCGACGGCAGCGACCCGCACGACCAACCGCGTGCGGTGCACTGCGGCTGGGGGCGGTTGCTGATCGGCCACACCTACCCTGACCCTGCACAACTTGCCGAGGCCATGCTCGACGAACAGCCCGGCGAACGTGACATCGCCCTGTACGTGGCGGCCCCCCAGCAGTTGCTGGCCCAGGCGCCGCAACAGCTGTTTCTCGACCCCTCCGACACCCTGCGCCTGTGGTTCACCGACTACCGCCCGGCGCAGCGCGTGTTCCGGGGCTTTCGCATCCGCCGCGCGCAGGCCGAAGGCGACTGGCAAGCAATCAACACGCTGTACCAGGCGCGCGGCATGATGCCGGTCAATCCCGAGCTGCTCACCCCGCGCCACCTGGGCGGCCCGGTGTACTGGATGGCCGAGGACGAAGACACCGGCGCGGTGATCGGCAGCGTCATGGGGCTGAACCACAGCAAGGCTTTCGACGACCCCGAGCACGGCAGCAGCCTGTGGTGCCTGGCCGTCTCCCCGCAGTGCAGCCGTCCGGGTGTCGGCGAAGTGCTGGTGCGCCATCTGGTGGAGCACTTCATGAGCCGCGGCCTGGCTTACCTCGACCTGTCGGTGATGCACGACAACCGCCAGGCCAAGCGGCTTTACCAGAAGCTGGGCTTTCGCAACCTGCCCACCTTCGCCGTCAAGCGCAGGAATGGCATCAACCAGGAACTGTTCCTCGGCCCTGGCCCTGAAGCCGGGCTCAATCCCTACGCGCGGATCATCGTCAACGAAGCCCTGCGCCGTGGTATCGAAGTCCAGGTGGACGACGCCAGCGCCGGGCTGTTCACCCTGAGCCTGGGCGGGCGCAGGATTCGCTGTCGCGAATCACTGAGTGACTTGACCAGCGCCGTGACCATGACCCTGTGCCAGGACAAGCGCCTGACCCGCAAGGTGCTGCACGATGCCGGCCTGCAGGTGCCTGCCCAGCAATTGGCCGGCAACGCCGACGACAACCTGGCTTTTCTCGAAGAGCATGGCGCCGTGGTGGTCAAGCCGGTGGATGGCGAGCAGGGCCAGGGTGTCGCGGTCAACCTCACCGAATACGACGAGATCAGCCAGGCTGTGGAGCACGCCCGGCGTTTCGACAGCCGCGTGCTGCTCGAGAGCTTCCACGCCGGTTTCGACCTGCGCATCCTGGTGATCGGCTTCGAGGTGGTGGCCGCCGCCATTCGCCATCCGGCCGAAGTGATCGGCGACGGCAAGCACACCATAAAGGCACTGATCGAGGCCCAGAGCCGCCGTCGCCAGGCCGCAACCGGGGGTGAAAGCCGCATCCCGATGGATGAGGAAACCGAGCGCACCCTGCGCGCCTGCGGGCTGGGCTTTGAAGACGTATTACCCGCAGGCCAGCGCCTGGCGGTGCGGCGCACGGCAAACCTGCACACGGGCGGCACCCTGGAAGATGTCACCGAACAGTTGCACCCGGTGCTCGCCGATGCGGCGGTGAGGGCTGCGCGGGCACTGGAAATTCCGGTGGTCGGGCTGGACCTGATGGTGCGCGATGCGCAGCAGCCAGACTACGTGATCATCGAAGCCAACGAGCGGGCCGGGCTGGCCAACCATGAACCGCAGCCGACTGCGGAGCGGTTCGTGGATCTGCTGTTCCCGCATAGCCAGCCCATGGCCTGAATCGCTGCTGGCCTTTTTGAGGGCAAGACCTGGTTGAAGGGGATTGGACACAAAAAAAACCGTAAAGACCCCCAAGAATCCCC
>NZ_JBNFMU010000078.1:0-3929 GCF_049942315.1 Pseudomonas wayambapalatensis | reverse complement strand
TGTGGGAGCGGGCTTGCCCCGCGATAGGGCCGGCACAACCACCACTCATCCCCTCAGGTTGAAATCCTTCCCCCCTCCCCCCATATGAGTCTGCAACAGGCATTTTCGCCCCGCTGCGTGGAGACTCTCTCTTGACCACCATCGTTTCTGTCCGCCGTAACGGCAAAGTCGTCATGGGCGGCGACGGCCAGGTATCCCTCGGCAACACCGTGATGAAAGGCAACGCCAAGAAGGTCCGTCGCCTGTACAACGGCGAGGTCATCGCAGGCTTTGCCGGCGCCACTGCAGACGCCTTCACCCTGTTCGAGCGCTTCGAGGCGCAACTGCAGAAGCACTCCGGGCACCTGGTGCGTGCCGCCGTCGAACTGGCCAAGGAGTGGCGCACCGATCGCTCGCTGAGCCGCCTGGAAGCCATGCTCGCCGTGGCCAACAAGGACGCCTCGCTGATCATCACCGGCAACGGTGACGTGGTCGAACCCGAGGACGGCCTGATCGCCATGGGTTCCGGTGGCGCCTACGCCCAGGCCGCAGCCCGCGCCCTGCTGAACAAGACCGATCTCTCGGCCCGCGAAATCGCCGAGACCGCACTGAATATCGCCGGTGACATCTGTGTGTTCACCAACCACAACCTGACCATCGAGGAGCAGGACCTGGCCGAGTGATCAGCTGATCTGGTGTCCCGCTCACGGCGGGACTTTTTCCCACGCTGACTCACTACGCCCAAGGACCCAATTCACCATGTCCATGACCCCCCGCGAGATCGTCCACGAACTCAACCGCCACATCATCGGCCAGGACGACGCCAAGCGTGCCGTCGCCATCGCCCTGCGCAACCGCTGGCGGCGCATGCAGCTGCCTGCCGAGCTGCGTGCCGAAGTCACCCCCAAGAACATCCTGATGATCGGCCCTACCGGCGTCGGCAAGACCGAAATCGCCCGGCGCCTGGCCAAGCTCGCCAATGCGCCGTTCATCAAGGTCGAAGCGACCAAGTTCACCGAAGTCGGCTACGTTGGCCGTGATGTCGAGTCGATCATCCGCGACCTGGCCGATGCTGCGCTGAAGATGCTGCGCGAGCAGGAAATCGTCCGTGTGCGCCACCGCGCCGAAGACGCCGCCGAAGACCGCATCCTCGATGCCCTGCTGCCGCAGGCGCGGGTCAGCAGCTTCAACGAGGAAGCCCAGCAGTCCAGCAGCGACTCCAACACCCGACAGCTGTTCCGCAAGCGCCTGCGTGAAGGCCAGCTGGACGACAAGGAAATCGAGATCGAAGTCGCCGATGCGGTGGGCGTCGAAATCGCCGCGCCGCCCGGCATGGAAGAGATGACCAACCAGCTGCAGAGCCTGTTCGCCAACATGGGCAAGGGCAAGCGCAAGGCGCGCAAGCTGAAGGTCAAGGAAGCGCTGAAGATGGTCCGTGACGAGGAGGCAAGCCGCCTGGTCAACGAGGAAGAGCTCAAGGCCAAGGCCCTGGAAGCCGTCGAGCAGCATGGCATCGTGTTCATCGACGAGATCGACAAGGTGGCCAAGCGCGGCAACGTCGGCGGCGCCGATGTGTCCCGCGAAGGCGTACAACGCGACCTGTTGCCGCTGATCGAAGGCTGCACGGTCAACACCAAGCTGGGCATGGTCAAGACCGACCACATCCTGTTCATCGCCTCCGGTGCGTTCCACCTGAGCAAGCCGAGCGACCTGGTACCGGAGCTGCAGGGCCGCCTGCCGATCCGTGTCGAGCTCAAGGCCCTGACGCCGCAGGACTTCGAGCGCATCCTCAAGGAGCCGCACGCCTCGCTCACCGAACAGTACCGCGAGCTGCTCAAGACCGAAGGCCTGAACATCGCCTTCGCCGACGAAGGCATCAAGCGCCTGGCCGAGATCGCCTTCCAGGTCAACGAGAAGACCGAGAACATCGGTGCCCGCCGCCTGCACACCCTGCTCGAGCGCCTGCTCGAAGAGGTATCGTTCAGTGCCGGCGACCTGGCCAGCGCCCATGACGAGACGCCGATCAACATCGACGCCGCCTATGTGAACAGCCACCTCGGTGAGCTGGCGCAGAACGAAGACCTGTCGCGTTACATCCTGTAATACCACCACCGCGGGCGAGCCCGCTCCCCAGGGGTCACCACAATGCCAAGGTGTAGGGTGCCCCTGTGGGAGCGGACTTGCCCGCGAATGGGCCCTTGAATCCCTCCACCAGAAGCTGGAAGCTTGTTCCATCAGCTCCCGAGAGATTCCCCCATGGCCCGCCTCCCCACCGCCATCAACCTGCACAAAGCCTCGAAAACCCTCACACTCACCTACGCCCCCGGCGAGGTCTATCACCTGCCCGCCGAGTTCCTGCGCGTGCACTCCCCCTCCGCCGAGGTCCAAGGCCACGGCAATCCCATCCTGCAATTCGGCAAGATCAACGTCGGCCTCAGCGGCCTGGAACCTGCCGGCCAATATGCCTTGAAACTGACCTTCGACGACGGCCACGACAGCGGTCTGTTCACCTGGGAATACCTCGAGCAACTGTGCCTGCGCCAGGAGCAGCTGTGGGCCGAGTACCTCGACGAACTGCACAAGGCCGGCAAATCCCGCGATCCGGTCGAGTCGGTGGTCAAGCTGATGCTCTAGGTCAAGTCTTCCAGACGTTAGAGCGCATTTTCTAATGCGTTTTGTTTGAATGACTTACAGACAGCCAATGACTGGCTGTCTTGCGCATTACATGAAAGTCGGGTAACCAATGGGGCTGGCAAGTTCCTGCATCTGTTCGTTATCACTGGTCACCCGAGCAGCAGTACCGGGCGGTCGTCTGTGTACCCGCCACAGGCAGCCGGTACTCGTCTCAGGACAACGGAGCGTCGTAGATGAGTAACAAGAACAACGATGAGCTGCAGAAACAGGCCTCGGAAAACACCCTCGGCCTGAATCCGGTCATCGGCATTCGTCGCAAGGACCTGCTGAGTTCCGCGCGCACCGTGTTGCGCCAGGCGGTGCGTCAGCCGTTGCACAGCGCCAAGCATGTGGCACATTTCGGCCTGGAGCTGAAAAACGTGCTGCTGGGCAAGTCCAGCCTGCATCCCGAGAGCGACGACCGTCGCTTCAGCGATCCGGCCTGGAGCCAGAATCCGCTCTATCGCCGCTACCTGCAGACCTACCTGGCCTGGCGCAAGGAGCTCAACGACTGGATCGCCGAGAGCGACCTGTCGCCCCAGGATGTCAGCCGCGGCCAGTTCGTCATCAACCTGATGACCGAAGCCATGGCGCCGACCAACACGCTGGCCAACCCCCAGGCGGTCAAACGCTTCTTCGAGACCGGCGGCAAGAGCCTGCTCGACGGCCTGTCCAACCTCGCCAAGGACATGGTCAACAATGGCGGCATGCCCAGCCAGGTGAACATGGAAGCCTTCGAGGTCGGCAAGAACCTCGGCACCAGCGAAGGTTCGGTGGTGTTTCGCAACGACGTGCTGGAGCTGATCCAGTACCGGCCGATCACCGAGCAGGTGCACAGCCGCCCGCTGCTGGTGGTGCCGCCACAGATCAACAAGTTCTACGTGTTCGACCTGAGCCCGGAAAAGAGCCTGGCGCGCTTCTGCCTGCGCTCCAACCAGCAGACCTTCATCATCAGTTGGCGCAACCCGACCAAGGCCCAGCGCGAGTGGGGCCTGTCGACCTACATCGACGCCCTTAAGGAAGCGGTGGACGCGGTGCTGGCGATCACCGGCGCCAAGGACCTGAACATGCTCGGTGCCTGCTCCGGCGGCATCACCTGTACCGCACTGCTGGGCCACTACGCCGCGTTGGGCGAAACCAAGGTCAACTCGCTGACCTTGCTGGTGAGCGTGCTCGACACCACGGTCGATACCCAAGTGGCCCTGTTCGTCGACGAACAGACCCTCGAAGCCGCCAAGCGCCACTCCTACCAGGCCGGCGTGCTCGAAGGCAGCGAC
>NZ_JBNFMU010000077.1:0-3550 GCF_049942315.1 Pseudomonas wayambapalatensis | reverse complement strand
GGTATACGGCGGTAGTGAACCTGCGCACGGGCAATTTTGAGTTTGTCGCGCCGGATGGGAAGCTGTATTTCTATAGCGAGTCGGCGTTGGTGCCCAAGGAAGGTGGGAACCTTGCGGGGTTGGCGGCTGCGGAGCGGGAGATTGCGGCTGGGAAGGCGGGGGGTGGGGCAAAAGCTACAGGCGGTGCAGTAGAACTGACATTTGACAAAGCTACTCGGACTTGGACAACCCCAGCAGGTCTAGACTATGGACAAGGATCGGTTCAAGGAAACAGAGTTTTGCATGTTTTAGAGCATGCGGAGCCGAATCCGGCCAAGACAACGCATAGCGTCTTTAGTATGGACAGAAAAGAAATTTTAGGCGCTGTCGATGAGGCATGGCTCAAGAAAGGAAGTCCCGTGGTAGGTGATCCGGGAGCATATGTTGTGCCGATGGGTCGAGCTATTGGTACTTCTGGAGAAACGAGTATTAAAATCATTGTTCGGCCTGGAACTAATCAGGTTATTACCGCCTATCCTATAAAATAGAGGGGTTATATATGCTTTGCCCAAGGTGTGAGCAGGGAGATGTTGTCAAGGCTAGAATTATAGCTAACGATACTTTCTTGTTTGTATGCCAAGAGTGCGAAGCCTCATGGCTTTTATACGAAAATATTGGGGTTAAGGATTTTTTCGACTACGGGACTTATATGGAAAAGCTAGGGCTGAAACCACTGTGGAGTGAGTTGGTGATCATTCCTGAGTAGGTGGAAAAGTTAACTGCTGAAATCGGCAATAGGATGTTAAGTAGTGGTATGCCCTTGTCCCTGTTGTGAATATTTGACGTTTGATGAGCGTCCTACCGGAACTTTTGAGGTTTGCCCTGTTTGTGGGTGGGAAGATGACGATGCACAATTCCGTGATCCCACTTACGGTGGCGGGGCGAATTCCATCAGCCTCGAGCAAGCCAGAATTAATTTCGTTACCATCGGTGCTATCGGCAAAAATTTCTTGAACTCTGTCCGTGAGCCATTTGTGGACGAGATTTCGGACTAACTCGGTGCAAAAGCAACTGCTAACGGGTTATGGCCGTGCTTTGTCGGGCTGGCGCAGCTGTCGGCTATTCAGCACAGCTCAGATGAGCCGCGTTGATTTGTTTTGAGGTTTCTGGAGATAAGACTTGCCTCGAGTTCGTGGGAGCTCTAACCCGTGAGCAGGTTTGAAGTCTCGTAGATGCCTGTCCGCAGGCCCCGAGCCGGTTCCAACCGTGTACTGTCAATGATTTGAACGGACCTCCAACGCCTCCGGTCCCATGCTGTGTACCCACCGTCCACAGCAAGAGGCCACTGCCATGAGCACCTACGACTGGGACCTGATCGAACGCTTGCTGCACGAGGTGCAGAACGGCGCAGGTCAAAGCTTCACGCCACGCCCCTACGCCGAGCAGCATGCTGCGGCGATGGCCGCCAAAGGCCAGCCGGTGGGCGATCTGGATCAGCTGAAAACCCGCGCCTGTGAATACGAAAAGCTGCTGTTCCAGCGCGGATTCATCGAAAGCCGGCCTGAAGAGGATGGCGGCAACGGTGAAAACTTCGTGCTCACCGAGCGCGGCTCGCGCCTGCTCAGCCTCATCGACAGCGCGATTCCAGGAGCGGACAGCCCACGCTTGAAGCTGGATCAGCAAGCAGATGCGCTGGATGAGTCCACCTTCGATCAGGTCTCAAGCAAGCCGCAGATCACACCAGGTGCGATTTAGGCTGGTATCGGCGGGGCGGGCGCGCCGATAATCGGTAATGGATCCATTTTCTGACTGCCGAGCGTTGCCATGCCCCTGACCCGACACGAGGCCCGCCCATGAGCGTGGCCCGCAAGAACACCGACGCCTTTGCCCTGCAGGTGATGCTGGGGCTGTGCCTGATCTGGGGCTCCCAGCAGGTGATGATCAAATGGGCCGCCGTCGATATCGCGCCAGTGATGCAGGCGGCGTTTCGTTCCGGTATCGCTGCGGTGCTGGTCGGGCTGCTGATGTGCTGGCGGGGCGGCTGGGCGCAGCTGGGCAGCACCTGGCGCGCGGGTTTGCTGGCCGGGGCGTTGTTCGGGCTGGAGTTTCTGTTCATCGCCGAGGGGCTGAAGCTGACCTCGGCGGCGCATATGTCGGTGTTTCTCTACACGGCCCCGGTGTTCACCGCGCTGGGGCTGCACTTCATGTTGCCCAGCGAGCGCCTGCGTTTGTTGCAGTGGCTGGGGATCGCGCTGGCATTTGCCGGGATCGCCCTGGCCTTTGCGGGCGGGCTGTCGCTGGATCAACTCGATGGGCGGGTGCTGCTCGGCGATGCCATGGCGGTGCTGGCGGGGCTGATGTGGGGTGCGACCACGGTGGTGGTGCGGGCTTCGCGGCTATCGGAGGCGCCTGCGACCTTGACGCTGTTCTACCAGTTGATGGTGGGCTTCGTCGGCTTGCTGCTGATGGCGTTGTTCAGCGGGCAGATCGGTGCGGTGTCGTTCACGCCGTTGGCACTGGGCAGCGTGCTGTTCCAGGGGTTGGTGGTGTCGTTCTTCAGTTACCTGACCTGGTTCTGGTTGCTGCGCCAGTACCTGGCGTCGAACCTGGCGGTGTTTTCGTTCATCACGCCGTTGTTCGGGGTGACGTTCGGGGTGCTGTTGCTGGATGAGCCGCTAAGCGTGAACTTCGTGGTGGGGGCGGTGATGGTGCTCGGTGGTGTGGTGCTGGTGAGTGCCGAGCCTTGGGTGCGGCGGCAGTTGCGCCGGGTGGTGGGGTAAGGTGGGCTGTAGCGTGTCTGATTTTTCCTAATTCTCGGGCGCCGGTGTCAGGTTTTGAGTCGTTAGGATCTATCCTACGCGGCTTGCGGAAGCGTCTTAATTGTCGTGGAAATGCGTCAGGGATAACTTCGCCGGGTCGTCATTTGGCGACCGGGCGTGAGAAACCCGACGACGTGGCAGCGGCACTTCTTTATGGCAGCCGTGTGCGGACGGGCTTCGGCCCGGCCGGGCTCTCACGTCCTCGGTTTCTCACTCCGTGCACGGTTGCCACCCTAACTCCGTGAGAAAGAGTGGGGTGGTGATATCTCTGACCAGACGTGAGATTTGACCCCATGAAAAAGCTCGTCCCCGATCCACCCCGCCTTACGCACGTTCCCCACACCACAGTGAGGAGACGTGACCATGACTGATTTATCCAATGGCTACACCACCGCTGGCGTGGCGACTTTCCTGGACATGTACCGCGTACAGCCTGGCATTCCTTTCGAGCGGGTGCTGGAAGAAGTGTCGGTGATCCTTGGCTGTGTCCGGGAGTTGAGCGAGCAGGAGCAGGTGGACCCGGTGAGCATCACCGCGCTGCACTACCTGAGCGCGATGGCCAAGGCGTTGCTGAACGACCTGGAGGTTGGGCGTAACTCGGTGCATTGAGGCCACAGCCCGGCTATGAAACCGCCTCGACCTGTAGGAGCGGGGGTGGCCGCGAGGAGGGGAGCGGGACGTTTGGCGCGGGATGCCACCTTGTTTCCGGGGAAAACCCCCCCCCCCAGGGGTGGGGTGGTTTTTCGGTTTTT
>NZ_JBNFMU010000076.1:0-3636 GCF_049942315.1 Pseudomonas wayambapalatensis | reverse complement strand
CGCGATGAGGGTGGCGCAGATGCTCAGGCAGGGTAGGTAATCGTTGGCGCTGGTGGGCACTGCCGCCAACGGCGGCATAGCGTAATGGCAGCACAGTGAAGGTCCGTGTACATGTGACGTCAGGCCCAACTGAAAAAGGATCTTGCAGTGCCTCGCAGTTCTGCCGATTGATTTCAAGCAGCGTCTCCAGATCGAGCATGAGAGGTCCTAGTGAAGTAAGCGGTGCAGATGTGTTTGAAGGCGGTGAGCAAATGGCTGTCGTTGCTCGAGTGATTCCTTCATAGCGGCCTGCCAAATGGGATCGAGTGTCAATCTGTCGCCGAGCAGCGCTGAATAGGTGACATAGGTGATCAGGTCTTGTTGCTCGATGAATCCTGCTTCTCGCGCGGCAGCGAGGTACTTGCGTACCCGACCCAGGCGCACGCTGTGGCATTGTTTAGCTTGCCCACTCGCGGCCAGTGAGCTTTTCAATTGATCGGCGAGTCGATGTTCAAGTGGGTCTCCCGCCAGCGCCTCCCAGCACGCAGGGTCTAGTGTTAGGTCGTTGAGCTCTTCGGTTGCAGATCTGTCGCCACCCATCAAACAGCACCAGGTTTCTTCATTGGCATCTGGATAAGGCACCCACCAACTATGGATGGGAGCGAACCATTCGACGATTTTGGGCAGATCCTTTCGGGCATGCAGCACCCGCAGGCATTGTTCGGTGTGATAGCGCAGTAAGTAGCGTTGGCCGTCAGGTGCCAGAACTGTGTTGGCTTGCGCCAGGTGAGTGGCTAACGCAGCAGTAGGCAACGAGCTGATGATCCAGCCGCAGATGGCATCGGCTGCGAACTCGCTCAACTGCCAGAAGAGGTCGGATTGGTTCTGTAAGTTGGCGTCGGTGTTGGCTGCATATAGACCGGTGCCGAACGGGCGCAGGTTGCTGAGCTCATCCTGTTGCATCAGCGGACACAATATTCCGTGCTCCCGCTGTGCGAGGCTTTCCAACTGTTCAGTGCTTAGCTGGGAAAGTTCAAGAACAGCGGAAAGTCGATAGCCTTCTGCTTGTCGTAGAGGACGGAGCAGTTTTTCGACGAAGAGGTCTTTCATTCGTGATCCCCCTCCATACGAATGACATTGCGACCTTCTGCGATGGCTTTCAGCAAACAGCTGATGCAGATGGCTTCCGCAGGCGTTGGAGTGGAACTGATGGCTAGGTTATGCGTACTTCCTGTTGGACTTTGTGCTACAGGGCCTTTGATTTTGATTGCAATGGCGTCAAGTGTGATGCCGCTGCCGTCAAGCGTTAGCGTTGCTCCCGGCGCCTTGATGGTTAGGCTTTGTGACACTTGGAGCTCTATGACTTGCGTTTCTTGGCGAATCGCTTGTCCTGCCCGTAGCTCGACATTTCCGACCACGTGTTGCTCCAGATGGCCGCCAATCTCTATCGAGTGATTCGCTGTGGTTTTGTCATATCTGTTGTTACCCACCTGCTCCGTACGATCTTTTGCTGTGGTGATCATGCGATGGCGGCCAATTTGAAGCAGGTCATCCCGACCTGTTTCACGATGATGGTCTCTCCCAATTTTCAGACCTTGGTCGTTACCCACTTCCTCGTGTCGGTCATGACCAATACTGATCTGCTCATCCCGCGCTACACGCTCAGACCGATCATTTCCAATCTGTGTGGTTTCATCATGCTTGACCACATTGTTCTGATCCCGCTCGGCATGAATGAACACCTCCTGCCGCCCCAGTTCATCCTCGAAGCGCAGCTCGTTGAAACCATCCCCTTTGTGGGTCTGGCTCTTGATGGTCATGCGGGTCTTGTGTTCGGGCAGGTCGTAGGGCGGCAGTTGATCGCCGCAGTAGGTGCGGCCAGTGATCATCGGTTGGTCGGGGTCACCGTTGACATACTGGATGATCACATCCTGGCCGATGCGCGGAATGGCCATCGAGCCCCAACTGCCACCGGCCCAGCCTTGCGATACCCGCACCCAGCAGGAGCTGAACTCGTTATTCTCGCTCTCGCGGTCCCAAGGGAAACTGACCTTGACCCGGCCCCACTCATCGCAATAGATCTCTTCGCCCTTAGGTCCGACCACGGTCGCCATGTGCGGGCCGTCGATGCGCGGTTTTGCCAGCGGAGAAGGTCGCCATTCGGTCCGGCCGGGGATCAGCACGGCGGTCTGCTCATAACGCGTGCTCTGGTCGATCCCTGTGGCTTCTTCCTGCAGGCTGGTGAACTGGCTACCTTTGTGGGTAACCGCATTCACCCGCCAATGGGTGTTGAGGTCATCACGCGGATGACCCGTCAGCGTGAAGCTCAAGCCCGGTTGCAGGCGTACGTCATCACCTTCGACTTGCGCCAGTCGTACATCATGACGCAGTGCCGTGATGCGGTTTTCGGTGAACGGTTTACCTACGACATCGCGCTTGTAGCGGCCTGGGTAATCGAAATATTCGTACTCGTTGGACTGATGCTTCAGGAAGGGGCCGGAGGCCCTGTGTTCCTGGCGGTAAGCCGGGTTGGTGAAGGTGTAGTCGCGCTGAACCTGGCGTGCTGTGCGCACCTGCTCGCTGTAGCTCAAGCGGCGCAAGCAGGGAACAGGCTGGTCGCCACCGCTGCTGGCTTGGTACAGCACGCTGTCAGGGGCTACAGGCTCTTCGTTATCAAAGAAGCCCTCGTCTTCATCCTCGGGCTTGATGGCGCCATGGCTGATCAACCCCAGCGATTGCAGCCGATCAGTGATGATCAGCTTGTGCAGCTTCTCACTGTGTGCGAAGCGATAGACGAAGCCTTCTTCAGCAGCAAGACGAGCGATGAACGCCAGGTCCGTCTCGCCGGCCTGGACGCAGAACTCGCGGACCTGGTGGTCCATGCTGGCACGCAGTTCGTATTGGTCGATGCCCTGACGCTTGAGCATCAGTTCAAGAATTTGCGGCACAGTCTTCTGTTGGAAGATACGCCAGTTCGAACGCAAGTCGGCGCGGGCCAGTTGCGGCTCGACCAGCGCCTGATAGTAAGTGCGGTAGAAGCCGCTTTCAGCCTGGCTGAAACGGCTGACCAGGCCGTGCACGTAGCGCACAGGGCGTTCACCTTCCCAAATGGTGAACAACACCGGCTTGTCGAGCAACTGACCGAAGTCGATGTCGTTTTCGTGGCTGATCAGCTGAAGTTCGAGCGTGAACGGCTGGCTGATGCCCTCCTTGAGTGTGAACGAAACCACTTCGAATTCTGCTTTGCCAGCAAGTGGCAGAAAGCTGTAACGCAAGTCAGATTGGCTAGGCATAAGCAATCCCTGTCCGCCGTCCGAGATTCGAAATGCCCAGGCAGCGATGACTGCCAGGGCACGTTTTCATGCGATTTGCCAATCAGGATCACCTTCTATCAGCACGCCACCATGGTCGGTCCGGTCGCCTTGGCGGGCGACCGTTTTGCTCTCTATGTGAAAGCTCGAAGTCCCGGTTTCGATGATGGCTCCGCAACTGATGCGGTCTCCTGCGAGCGCGGCCGCTCGGCCTTTCACTGTGAGGCTGGAGGTGCCGGAGATGACTTCGCCCTTACCATGAAGGGGGCAATCATGTTTATGGCCGATCAGCACGATGGGTTTCACAGGGGATATCCTTTTCGACGGTCGAGGTTTCCACTTCGGT
>NZ_JBNFMU010000075.1:0-23468 GCF_049942315.1 Pseudomonas wayambapalatensis | reverse complement strand
CGGCGAAAGCTGAAGAAAAACTCAAAACCGTGTCCGGGATGAGTTGACCACTACAAACCTGCCGAACAACTAACGGGGCGGAAGCGCTTCGGAAATTTTTCAATACCCTAATAACGCAAAAAGCCCTGAATAATCAGGGCTTTGAATATGGCGGAAGCGTAGAGATTCGAACTCTAGGATAGTTGCCCATCGACGGTTTTCAAGACCGTTGCCTTAAACCACTCGGCCACGCTTCCAGCTTGTTTTGCGGCGGCAATCATACCGTAATGAAACACGCTGTCAAACTCTCTCTGTCACCCGTTGCAGAGGCTCTGTTATGATCTTTGCATCTGAACGTTTCAAACCCACAGGAGTGTCGCCATGCGCGAACAGGATTACGCCGTACAACACGGCCAGCAGGTCGAGCAGCAGGAGGTCAGCAAGGTCCTGCGCAACACGTACAGCCTGCTGGCGCTCACGCTTGCCTTCAGCGGCGTGATGGCTTTCGTCGCTCAACAGATGCGCGTCGGCTACCCGAACATCTTCGTGGTGCTGATCGGCTTCTACGGGCTGTTCTTCCTCACCGCCAAGCTGCGTGATTCGGTCTGGGGCCTGGTTTCTACCTTCGCCCTCACCGGCTTCATGGGCTTCATCCTCGGCCCGATCCTCAACCGCTACCTCGGCATGGCCGGTGGCGCTGAAGTGGTCAGCTCGGCCTTCGCCATGACCGCACTGGTATTCGGTGGCCTGTCGGCCTACGTGCTGATCACCCGCCGCGACATGAGCTTCCTCAGCGGCTTCATCACCGCGGGCTTCTTCGTGTTGCTGGGTGCCGTGGTCGCGAGCTTCTTCTTCCAGATCAGCGGCCTGCAACTGGCGATCAGTGCTGGCTTCGTGCTGTTCTCGTCGGTCTGCATCCTGTTCCAGACCAGCGCCATCATCCATGGCGGCGAGCGCAACTACATCATGGCGACCATCAGCCTGTATGTATCGATCTACAACCTGTTCGTCAGCCTGCTGCAACTGTTCGGCATCATGGGTCGTGACGACTGATCGTTAGCGATTGGACGATTCAGGAAAGCCCGCTTCGGCGGGCTTTTTTGTGCGTGGATGCTTTTGGGGTGCACGCCCCTCCCCGCCACGAAGAAGCAGAGAGCAGCCCAGTCAAGACGTACCTCTACCCCTTCGCCGTCGGGCCCCGTAGAATGCGCTCCTTTTTTCTTCGGGGCGGTTTCCCATGAGTTCACTCGAACACGAGCCGGGCGCGACGGCGCCTGCCAACGAACTGGTCCTTGGCCTCGAGGACAAGCCGCGGCCACTGATCGGTCTGCTGGCGGCACTGCAGCACTTGCTGGCGATCATCGTGCCAATAGTCACGCCTGGCCTGCTGATCTGCCAGGCGCTGGGCGTTTCGCCGCGGGACACCAACCTGATCGTGTCGATGTCGTTGGTGATCTCGGGCATCGCAACCTTCGTCCAGTGCAAGCGCTTCGGGCCATTCGGCGCAGGGTTGCTGATCGTCCAGGGCACCAGCTTCAACTTCGTCGGACCACTGATTGCCGGTGGTGCGCTGATGGTCAAGCAGGGTACGCCGGTCGAAGGCGTGATGGCGGCAATCTTTGGGGTCGTGATCGCCGGCTCGTTCGTGGAGATGGGCGTTTCGCGCATCCTGCCATTCATCAAGCGTCTGATCACCCCGCTGGTGACAGGCATCGTGGTGCTGATGATCGGCCTCACCTTGATCAAAGTTGGCCTGATCAGCATGGGTGGCGGCTTTGCGGCCATGGGCAACGGCACCTTCGCCAATGGCGAGAACCTGCTGCTGTCAGGCGTGGTGCTGGCGATCATCGTGATCCTCAACCGGATTCCGGTGGTGTGGATGCGCAGCTGCGCCATCGTCATCGCGCTGGCGGTGGGCTATGCGCTGGCAGGCTACCTGGGGCGTCTGGACTTTACTGGCATGCACGAGGCCGCGCTGTTCCAGGTGCCGGTACCGCTGCACTTCGGCCTGGGCTTCTCCTGGGCGCTGTTCATTCCGATGCTGGTGATCTACCTGGTGACCTCGCTGGAAGCCATCGGCGATGTGACAGCCACCAGCAAAGTGTCGCGTCAGCCGGTCGAGGGGCCGGTGTGGATGCAACGCATCAAGGGCGGGGTGCTGGTCAATGGGGCGAACTCGCTGCTGGCGGGCCTGTTCAACACCTTCCCCAGCTCGATCTTTGCGCAGAACAACGGGGTGATCCAGCTGACGGGTATCGCCAGCCGTCATATCGGTGTCTGGATCGCGCTCATGCTGGTACTGCTGGGGCTGTTCCCGAGCGTGGCCGGGGTGATCCAGGCCGTGCCGGAGCCTGTACTGGGTGGTGCGGCGATGGTGATGTTCGGTGCGGTGGCGGCATCAGGGATCAATATCCTGGCCAGCACCCGCCTGGATCGTCGGGCGTTGCTGATCATCGCCGTGTCGCTGGCCCTGGGGCTGGGCGTGGCGCAGGTGCCGGAGTTCCTGGCGCACATGCCTGCGGCGCTGCGTAACGTACTGGAGTCTGGTGTTGCCACCGGCGGTATCTGTGCCCTGGTGCTGAACTGGTTCCTGCCAGAGAGCCGGGAACGCGCCTGACCATCTTTGCAGGCAGACAAAAGCCCGCGCCTACAGGTGCGGGCTTTTTGCTTTATCATGACGGCACTTCTTTACACGAGCCTTCCATGAAATTCGCCATCGCGGTGTTTTCTCCGGCCCATGCGCCCTCCTCGCGCCGCGCGCTGCGCTTCGCCGAGGCGGCCCTGGCCGGCGGACACGAGATTACTCGACTGTTCTTCTACCAGGACGGGGTGCACAGCGCCTCGGCCAACGTCGTCGCGCCTCAGGATGAACAGGATGTGGCGGCGCAATGGCGCAGCTTCGTCAGCCACCATCAACTCGATGCGGTGGTCTGCATCGCCGCAGCATTGCGCCGGGGCGTGCTCGACGAGGTCGAAGCCAATCGCTACCAGCGCCCTGCCGTGAACCTGCCCAAGCCGTGGGAGCTGTCTGGTCTTGGGCAACTGCACGAAGCTGCGCAAGTGGCAGACCGTCTGGTCTGCTTCGGAGGCGATTGAAATGGCCAGCTCTTTGTTGATCATCAGCCGCCAGGCACCCTGGAATGGGCCATCCGCCCGCGAAGCGCTGGATATCGCGCTTGCCGGTGGCGCCTTCGACCTACCGCTGGGCATGCTGTTTCTCGATGACGGTGTCTTCCAACTCGCCAGCGGCCAGCAACCGGCCCTGCTGCAGCAGAAGAACCTTGCCGCCAACCTGCAGGCGCTCCCGATGTTCGGGGTCGAGGAGCTGTTCGCCTGCGCGCACAGCCTCCAGCAACGCGGACTGGACGGCAGCACGCTAGAGCTGCCGGTACAGGTCCTCGACGATGCAGCACTGCGTGCACTGATCGCCCGTTTCGACCAGGTGGTGACCCTCTGATGACGACCCTGCATGTAATCAGCCATTCGCCCTTCGGCGACAACCGCTTGACCAGTTGCTTGCGTTTGCTGGACAACCAGGACGCGCTGCTGCTGTGCGGCGATGCGACCTACGCCCTCAAGCCCGGCAGCGAGCCTTACCGTGTATTGCAGGCTGCTGGCCTGGAGCAACGCCTGTTCGCCCTCGAAGAAGACCTGCAGGCCCGCGCAATCCCCGGCGAGTTGGCAAAGGCCGTGGACTATCCCGCCTTCGTCGCGCTTTCGCTGCACTACGACAAGGTCAATACCTGGCTATGAGCGACCTGATTGTCGGCAATCGCTCGATTGCCCTGGACAAGGACGGCTTCCTGGTCGACCTGCAGGACTGGTCCCACGAGGTCGCCCAAGCCCTGGCCGCCCGTGAAGCGATCGCACTGACCCCGGACCACTGGGAAGTCCTCGAATTGCTGCGCCAGTTCTACGACGAATACCAGCTTTCGCCAGCGACCCGTCCGCTGATCAAGTACACCGCCCTGAAGCTGGGCCCGGACAAGGGCAACAGCCCGCACCTGAACCGTCTGTTCAATGGCACCCCCGCCAAACTGGCCGCCAAGCTGGCGGGCCTGCCCAAGCCGACCAACTGCATATGACCGAGCCGATGACCGACAGCCCGAGCCCCCTGACCCTGGAAACCCCGGCCGAACACCCCTTCGCCGAGTTCGTGCGCATTCTCGGCAAGGGCAAGCGCGGAGCACGGGGCTTGACCCGCGAGGAAGCGCGCGCAGCGATGACACTGCTGCTCGAAGGAAAGGTCGAAGACACCCAACTGGGCGCCTTTCTGATGCTGCTGCGACACAAGGAGGAAAGTGCCGAGGAGCTGGCAGGTTTCACCGAGGCCCTGCGCACCCACCTGCAAGCCCCATCGATCGCTGTGGATCTCGACTGGCCAAGCTACGCCGGCAAGAAGCGCCACCTGCCCTGGTACCTGCTGGCTGCCAAGTGCCTGGCCAACAGCGGCATTCGCATTCTCATGCACGGCGGCGGCGCCCACACGGCTGGGCGCCTGTACACCGAGCAGTTGCTCGCCCTGTTGGACATCCCCTTGTGCCGTGACTGGCAGGCGGTGGCCGATAGCCTGGACCAGCAGCGCCTGGCCTTCTTCCCGTTGCAGGACTGGGCGCCGCAATTGCAGCGGATGATCGACCTGCGCAACACCCTGGGCCTGCGCTCGCCGATCCACTCCCTGGCCCGCGTACTCAACCCGCTCGGCGCGCGCTGCGGCCTGCAAAGCATCTTCCACCCGGGCTACCAGGCCGTGCACCGCGAGGCCAGTCGCCTGCTCGGCGATCACGCCCTGGTGATCAAAGGTGATGGCGGCGAGATCGAAGTCAATCCGGATGTCATCAGCCACTTGTACGGCACCACCGGCAGCGAGGCCTGGGACGAAGAATGGCCCGCGCTGAGTGCACAACGCCACGTCAAGCCAGCAAAGCTTGAGCCCGAGCATCTGTTGGCGGTATGGCACGGCGCGGTGCAGGACAGCTATGGCGAGCTGGCGGTCGTCGCGACCATGGCCCTGGCGCTGCGCGGTCTGGGCCATGATCGCGAACAGGCGTTCGACACCGCGCGCACGTTCTGGTCAAACCGAAACATCTAACCAGTCGATCAATAACTGGCGATATTTGCGCTATTTATTCGAACGGTATGCCCTAGACTGAGCTCCAACGACAGACTATTTGGTAATTGGAGCTCCACATGGGCCTTTTGATCGACGGCCGCTGGCATGACCAGTGGTACCAGAACAGCAAGGATGGCGCCTTCCGCCGCGAAAACGCCCAGCGCCGCAATGCGCTGCCTGCGGCCGAAGCAGGCCGTTACCACTTGTATGTTTCGCTGGCCTGCCCATGGGCGCACCGCACCCTGATCTTCCGAGCACTCAAGGGCCTGGAGCCACTGATCGACGTATCTGTGGTGAGCTGGCTGATGGGCGAGCACGGCTGGACCTTCGACATCGCACAGGGCTCGACCGGCGATCATCTCGACGCCCTACAGTACCTGCATCAACGCTACACCGTGGATGATCCGCACTACACGGGCCGAGTGACCGTACCGGTCCTGTGGGACAAGCAAGAGCAGCGCATCGTCAACAACGAGTCAGCGGAAATCATCCGCATCTTCAACAGCGCGTTCGACGAGTTGACCGGCAATTGCCTGGACCTCTACCCCGAGCCATTGCGCAGCACCATCGATGCGCTCAACGAACGTATTTACCCGGCGGTGAACAACGGCGTGTATCGCGCAGGCTTCGCCACGACCCAGGAGGCGTACGAGGCAGCGTTCGATGAGGTGTTCAACGAGCTGGATCACCTGGAAGCGCTGCTCGACAGCCAGCGCTACCTGGCCGGCGAATACCTGACCGAGGCGGATGTAAGGCTGTTCACCACGCTGGTGCGCTTCGACGCGGTGTATCACGGGCACTTCAAGTGCAACCTGCGGCGGCTGGCGGACTACCCGAACCTCTCCAACTGGCTACGCGAGCTTTATCAGTGGCCAGGGGTGGCGCAGACGGTGGATATGGAACATATCCAGAAGCACTACTACATGAGCCACAAGACTATCAACCCGAACGGCATCGTACCCAAGGGGCCACTGCAAGACTTCACATTGCCCCATGATCGTGAGCGGTTGGCGGGCAAGGGCATATGGCAGGGTTGAAATCATTGGGGCTGCTTTGCAGCCCATTCGCGGGCAAGCCCGCCCCCACAGGTTTAAAGCGGCGCCGTACCTGTAAGAGCGGGCTTGCCCGCAAATGGGTCACGAAGTGGCCCCAGTGATCAGCTGTTCTGCGCCCCTTCGAACCAGGCCAGCTTGTCACGCAACTGCACCACTTCCCCAACGATCACCAAGGTCGGCGCATGCACTTCATGCCGGGCCACCAGGTCCGGCAGGTCTGCCAGGGTCCCGGTGAACACGCGCTGATTGCGGGTCGTGCCCTGCTGCACCAGCGCTGCCGGCGTGCTTGCCGCACGGCCATGACGGATCAACTCGGCGCAGATGGTCGGCAAGCCTACCAGGCCCATGTAGAACACCAGTGTCTGGGCTGGCGCCACCAGGTCATTCCAGGGCAGGTTGCTGGTGCCGTCTTTGAGATGGCCCGTGACGAAGCGCACCGACTGGGCGTAGTCGCGGTGAGTCAGTGGAATACCGCCGTAGGCCGAACAGCCGCTGGCCGCCGTGATACCCGGCACGACCTGGAAGGGGATGCCCTCGTCGGCCAGTTCCTCGATCTCCTCGCCGCCACGGCCGAAGATGAACGGATCGCCGCCCTTCAGGCGCAACACCCGCTTCCCCTGGCGGGCCAGATCGACCAACAGGCGGTTGATCTGGTCCTGGGGCACAGCATGGTCAGCGCGGCGCTTGCCGACATAGATGCGCTCGGCATCACGCCGACACATCTCGATGATGGCCGGGGCCACCAGACGGTCGTAAAGCACCACGTCGGCCTGCTGCATCAGGCGCAGGGCACGGAAGGTCAGCAAGTCGGGATCACCAGGGCCGGCACCGACCAGATAGACCTCGCCACCCTGCTGTACAGGCGCGCCATCGACCATGGCCTGCAACAGCCGCTCGGCTTCGGCGCCCTGCCCGGCCAACTGCCGCTCGGCGATCGGCCCCTGGAACACAGTCTCCCAGAAGCCGCGACGCTGGTTGACGTCCGGGTACAGCGCCTTGACCTTGTCACGAAAACGCGCGGCCAGGCCTGCCAACTCGCCGTAGGTGGACGGAATCCAGGTCTCGAGCTTGGCCCGGATCAAACGTGCCAGCACCGGCGCATCGCCGCCACTGGAAACCGCCACCACCAACGGCGAGCGATCGACGATGGCAGGGAAGATCACCGTGCACAGGGCCGGTGCATCCACCACGTTGACCGGTAGGTTGCGCGCCTGTGCGTCCGCCGATACCTGTGCGTTGAGCCCCGGGTCATCAGTGGCGGCGATCACCAGACGGCAACCCTCCAGGTCAGCGACCTGATAGCCGCGCACCAGCACCTCTCCGCTGCCTTCCCTGGCCAGCGCGGCCAGCTGGCCGTCGACTTCCGGCGCGACCACCCGCAGCACGCCGCCGGCATCCGCCAACAGGCGCGCCTTGCGCAGGGCGATCTCACCGCCGCCGACGACCAGTACCCGGCCGCCCTGCAGCTTATGGAACAGCGGCAGGTACTTCATTTAGCGGATAACCTCGACGCCGCCCATGTAGGGCTTGAGCACCTCGGGCACACGAATCGAACCATCGGCCTGCTGGTAGTTCTCCAGCACCGCAACCAGCGTGCGGCCCACTGCAAGGCCGGAGCCGTTGAGCGTGTGCACCAGCTCCGGCTTGCCGGTTTCCGGGTTGCGCCAGCGGGCCTGCATGCGGCGGGCCTGGAAGTCGCCGCAGTTGGAGCAGGAGCTGATTTCGCGGTACTTGCCCTGGCTCGGCACCCACACTTCCAGGTCGTAGGTCTTCACGGCGCCGAAGCCCATGTCGCCGGTGCACAGGGCCAGCACGCGGTATGGCAGCTCCAGCAACTGCAGCACGCGCTCGGCGTTGGCGGTCAGGCCTTCAAGGGCTTCCATGGACTTGGACGGCTCCACCACCTGGACCATCTCGACCTTGTCGAACTGGTGCTGGCGGATCATGCCGCGGGTGTCACGACCCGATGCGCCCGCTTCGCTGCGGAAGCACGGGGTGTGGGCCACCAGTTTCAGCGGCAGCTGCTTGGCGTCGAGGATCTCGCCCGCTACCAGGTTGGTCAGCGACACTTCGGCGGTCGGGATCAGGTAGAAGTCGGCCTCGCCTTCGCGAGTGATCTTGAACAGGTCTTCCTCGAATTTCGGCAACTGGCCAGTGCCCTGCAGGGCCGGGGCCTGTACCAGGTAAGGGGTGTAGTGCTCCTCGTAGCCGTGCTCGCCGGTGTGCAGGTTGATCATGAACTGCGCCAGGGCGCGGTGCAGGCGGGCAATCGGCCCACGCAGCACGGCAAAGCGAGCGCCGGACAGCTTGGCCGCAGCCTCGAAGTCCAGGCCACCACTGACTTCACCCAGGGCAACGTGATCCTTGATCTCGAAGTCGAAGGCCTGCGGCGTGCCCCAGCGGCGCACTTCGACATTGTCGTCTTCGCTGGCGCCGACCGGCACGCTGGCGTCCGGCAGGTTGGGGATGGTCAGCAGGATGCCGTCGAGCTCGGCCTGGATCTCGTCCAGCTCGGTCTTGCCGGCTGCAAGCTCGTTGGCCATGCGCTCGACATCCGCCATCAGCGGGGCGATGTCTTCGCCCTTGGCCTTGGCCTGGCCGATGGATTTGGAACGGGCATTACGCTCGGCCTGCAGCTGCTCGGTGCGGGTCTGCACCGACTTGCGGCGCTCTTCCAGTGATTCGATGCGCGCGACATCCAGGCTGAAGCCACGGGAGGCCAGGCGATCCGCCACTTCCTGAAGTTGGCCGCGTAACAGTTTGGAATCGAGCATATCGTTCTCTCGTTGTGTTTTAGGTGTTGGTTCAGATTCGGGTCAGGGCCAGGCCGGCCCAGGTGGCGAGCAGCCCGCCCAGCACGCTGGCGGCGGCATAGCCGAAGGCCAGGGGCGCCTGTCCGCTTTCGAGCAGGCGCACGGTATCCAGTGAAAAGGACGAAAAGGTGGTCAGCCCGCCGACGAAGCCGACGATCAGCCCCGCACGCACCTCGATCGGCACGCCGGGCTTGTTGAGAAACAGGCCGTACAGCACACCGATGATCAGGCAGCCCACCAGATTGACCGCAAGCGTAGCGAGATAGAAGTGTCGTGGCCAGTGGGCATTGACCCAGTTGCCCGCAGCAAAGCGAAGCAAGGTGCCAGCAATACCGGCGGCGCTCACCGAGGCGATCAGAGCAATCACGTTTTTCTCCGTTGACGAGGGCTGTTGCGGTCCAGCTCGGCAAGGTGGCGCAGTTTCTCGCCAATCTTCAATTCCAGGCCTCGTGGCACTGGCTGGTAATAGGGGCGTGGCTCGAGTTCGTCGGGGAAATAGTCTTCGCCCGCAGCGTAGGCGTCTGGCTCATCGTGGGCGTAGCGGTATTCGTCGCCATAGCCCAGTTGCTTCATCAGCTTGGTCGGTGCGTTGCGCAGGTGCAGTGGCACTTCGAGCGAGCCGTGCTCGGCGGCCTCGCGCAGGGCGGTCTTGAAGCCCATGTAGACAGCGTTGCTCTTGGGTGCGCAGGCCAGGTAGGTGATGGCCTGCGCCACTGCCAGCTCGCCCTCGGGGCTGCCCAGGCGCTCCTGGACATCCCAGGCCGCCAGGCACAGGCTCAGTGCGCGGGGGTCGGCGTTGCCGATGTCCTCGCTGGCCATGCGCACCACGCGGCGGGCGATGTACAAAGGATCGCAACCGCCGTCGAGCATGCGCGCGAACCAATACAGCGCGCCGTCGGGGTTGGAGCCGCGCACCGACTTGTGCAGCGCCGATATCTGGTCATAGAACGCCTCGCCGCCCTTGTCGAAGCGGCGGCGGCTGTCGCCAAGCAGGCTTTGCAGCATCTGCACGTCGATTTCGCTGCCATCCTCGGCAAGGTCGGAAGCGTTCTCGAGGAAGTTGAGCATGCGCCGACCATCGCCATCGGCAGCGGCCATGAGCATCTTGAACGCCTCATCGCCGACCCGCAGGTTGCGCTTGCCCAGCCCACGCTCTTCGGTCAGCGCACGGTTGACCAACTTGCGCAGGGCCGCTTCGTCCAGGCTCTTGAGTACATAGACCCGAGCCCGTGACAGCAAGGCGTTGTTCAGCTCGAACGAGGGGTTTTCAGTGGTGGCGCCGATGAAAAGCAAGGTGCCGTCTTCGACGTAGGGTAGAAAGGCGTCCTGCTGGGACTTGTTGAAGCGGTGCACTTCGTCGACGAACAGGATGGTGCGCCGGCCATACTGGCCGGCCTGCTGCTTGGCCACCTCGACGGCCTGGCGGATTTCCTTGACCCCCGCCAGCACCGCCGAGACCGTCTCGAAATGCGCATCGCAAAACTGCGCAAGCAGCCGGGCCAGCGTGGTTTTGCCAACTCCCGGCGGCCCCCAGAAGATCATCGAGTGCAGCGCACCCTGCTCCAGCGCTTCACGCAGCGGCTTGCCACGCGCCAGCAAGTGCTCCTGGCCCACGTACTCATCCAGGTTGGACGGACGCAGGCGAGCAGCCAGAGGCTGGGCAACGGGTTCGCTTCGAAACAGGTCCATGATGCCTCGCGTTACTCCTGGATGACGTCGGCGCCTTCCGGGATCTTGAACTGGAACGTGCTCGCCGGGACAGCCTGGTTGGCCTTGACCCCGTTGAACAGGATGTTGGTGCGCTGACCGACGCTGTCGATCAGTTGCATGTCATTGATCAGCCCTTTGCGGAACGAGATGCGCAGGGAGTCGAACAGCGTGTCCTTGGTCTTGGGCTTGAGGGTGAAGTCCATGACCTCGCCCTGCTCCTTCGACGCGATGTCGAAGCTCTGGCTGATCTTGGAGACATCGCCGGACAGCAGCAACGCCGGGGTCTGGCTCAAACGCACATCAAGCTTCTTCACCGTGGCCTGTTCCAGGTCCGGGTCCCACAGGGTGACTTTCTGGCCATCGGACACCACCACCTGCTCTTGCGGTGCATCGGTGTGCCAGTAGAACAGCCCCGGGCGCTTGACCGTCATCTTGCCGGTCGTTTCCTGCAAGCTGGTGCCGCTGGCATCCAGAGTCAACTGAGAGAAGTTGGCCTCGATGGTCTGGGACTTTTCCAGCAACTGGGTCAGGCGCTGTACATCTTGCTCACCGGCATAAGCGGTAACCGAGCCCAGGGTCAGGGCAGAAACCAACAGCATGCGAATCGCGCGCATGGGAATCCTCATTGAGCAGTGAATAGGCCGGACGCCGTCGTTGGCGCCCGACAAAGTGATCATCAATCGCGCGGGCCACCTGGGGCAATCACTTCCCGCGAGCCGTTGCTGTTCATCGGAGTGACCACACCGGCCATCTCCATCGCCTCGATCATCCGCGCGGCACGGTTGTAGCCGATCTTGAGCTTGCGCTGTACCGCTGAAATCGATGCACGACGGCTTTCAAGCACGAACTGCACTGCTTCGTCGTACAGGGCGTCGGTTTCCGCATCGTCGCCATCGCCACCGCCGCCACCACCTTCGAAGCCGCTGCCAGCCTCTTCGACGCCGTTGAGGATGTCGTCGTTGTAGTCCGGCGCCCCCCGCAGCTTCCAGGCTTCGACCACACGGTGCACTTCATCGTCGGATACGAACGCACCATGGACCCGGATCGGCAGGCTGGTACCCGGTGGCATGTAGAGCATGTCACCGTGGCCGAGCAACTGTTCGGCACCGCCCTGGTCGATGATGGTCCGCGAGTCGATCTTGCTCGACACCTGGAACGCCATGCGGGTAGGAATGTTGGCCTTGATCAGACCGGTGATCACATCGACCGATGGACGCTGGGTAGCGAGAATCAGGTGAATACCCGCCGCCCGCGCCTTCTGGGCGATTCGGGCGATCAGCTCTTCGACCTTCTTGCCGACGATCATCATCATGTCGGCGAACTCGTCGACGATGACCACGATGGTCGGCAGGGTTTTCAGCGTCGGCGGCTCGTCTTCCATGCTCTCGCGGCGGTACAGCGGATCGTGGATAACCTCGCCCGCTTCCTGGGCATCCTTGATCTTGCGGTTGAAGCCCGCCAGGTTACGCACGCCCATGGCGGCCATCAGCTTGTAGCGGCGCTCCATCTCGGCGACGCTCCAGCGCAGGGCGTTGGCGGCGTCCTTCATGTCGGTGACCACCGGGCACAGCAGGTGCGGAATGCCTTCGTAGATCGACAGTTCGAGCATCTTCGGGTCGATCATGATCAGCCGCGCATCTTCGGGGCCGGACTTGAACAGGATCGACAGGATCATCGCGTTCACACCCACCGATTTACCGGAACCGGTAGTACCGGCCACCAGTAAGTGCGGCATCTTGGCCAGATCGGTGATCACGGGCTTGCCGCCGATGTCATGCCCCAGCGCCAGGGCTACCGGCGACTTGGCTTCGTCGTATTGAGACGAGGACAGGACCTCGGAGAACCTCACCATCTGACGGTTCTCGTTGGGAATCTCGATGCCCACGGTTGTCTTGCCGGGAATCACCTCGACCACCCGCACGCTGGTCACTGCCAGCGAACGCGCCAGGTCCTTCGCCAGGTTGGCGATGCGGCTGACCTTGACACCTGCAGCCGGCTGGATTTCATAACGAGTAATCACCGGGCCCGGATGGATGGAGTCCACCGACACCTCGACACCGAACTCCTTCAGCTTGATTTCCAGCAGATGACCGACGCCGGCCAGCGACTCGGGCGAATACTCGATTTTCTTCTGCTCGGCCGGGTCGAGGATGGAGATCGACGGCAGCGTGCCTTCCACGGCGCTGTCGACGAACAACGGTGCCTGCTTCTCCTTCATCACCCGCTTGCTCGGTTCGGGCGCCTTGACCGGGGCCGGGATATTGATCACTGGCGCCGGCTGTTGCTCGCGCTGGGCCACATGCTTGGTCAGGGCCTCGTCGCGCTCGATGATGCGCTCGCGGGCCTTGACCTGCTCGCGCTTGTCCGTAACCACAGGGGCGACCACTTCATCGACCTGGTCGTCCACCTCGCGCAGTTGCGCCACCAGGCGTTTGCGCTCGTTGCGCGCCTCCCACCAGCGGTTGGCCGCACCTTGCACCAGTTCGAACAGGTCGAGGGTGATCTTGCCGGTGAGGTCCATGACCTTGAACCACGAAAGGTCGGTGAACACGGTCAGGCCGAACAGGAACAGGGCGATGAACATCAGCGTGCTGCCCTGCACGTTCAGCAGGTTGCGCGCCAGGTCGCCCAGGCTTTCACCCAGGGCGCCGCCAGCGGAGAACGGCATGCTCGCGGGAGGGTGGAAATGGATATGCGCCAGCGCCGCGCCCGACAACACCAGGAATACCAGGCCGATCAGGCGCCAGGAGAACAACCAGCCGCTCCACTGCCAGGGCTGGTGGCGCTCGCGAAAGATCTGCCAGGTCTTGATTGCCAGCAGCAACGGGAAAATGTAGGCGAAGTAGCCGAGCACCATGAACAGGATGTCGGCGAAGAAGGCACCGGCGCGACCGGCAGCATTCTGCACCTGGTCGACGTTGCTGGTGTGGCTGAAGCTCGGATCGGAGGTGTCGTAGGTCAGCAGCGCCATCCACAGGTACAGGCACAGGGCACCGACGGCGATCAGCGCGCCCTCCTTGAGGCGGTAATGCAACTGCTGGCGCCACAACGGCACGGGCAAAGGGGTCGGGGTTGCGGTGGATTTCTTCAAAACGCGTCTATTCCTGCGCTCGCTGCGCGTTAAATAGTGATCGAGCCGATGACTGGCCGACGAACCACTACTTTTATCATTACTGCCCGCCCGCCGCCATGGCGGCACGCCGCATGGCACATGAACAGAGGGCCGATTTCCATGGGTGCAATTTGAGCATGCATTTTGTTCTGTGACAAAGGCTTATGCTGTATTTTTGCACAGGTATGACAGCAAATGTCCGGGTTGGTGCCGGATGGCTCACTAATGCGTAGGAAACCACCTCAAACGCTGCGCCAAAACCACGCATGACGGGCAGGGACCAACCCTGGCCGCCGGCAACCTCCCCCAGGCAGCACAAGACCAGACGTTGACCACACTTCTTGCAGCCGCCATGCTGCCCGCTCCCTCCCCCACCGCCGAAAGACCATGCTCACCTGGCTGACCCGCGACTCGCTGACCTTCCCGCCCCTGGAAAAAGCCCTGCACGAGCCCAACGGCCTGCTCGCCGCCGGTGGCGACCTGACGCCCGAGCGCCTGGTCCAGGCCTATCGCCATGGCTGCTTCCCCTGGTATCAGGACGGCCAGCCCATCCTCTGGTGGTCACCGGATCCGCGCACCGTGCTGTTCCCGGACGAACTGCACGTTTCGCGCTCACTGGCCAAGCTCATACGCCAGGGCCGCTACCAGGTCACTTTCGACAGCGACTTCGAACGGGTCATCGCCGCTTGCGCCGCACCCCGCGACTATGCTGACGGCACCTGGATTACCGACAGCATGCGGGCCGCCTACTGTGAATTGCATCGACGCGGCATCGCCCATTCGGTGGAGGTGCGCCAGGATGGCGAGCTGGTCGGCGGCCTGTATGGCCTGGCCATGGGCCAGCTGTTCTTCGGAGAGTCCATGTTCAGTCGCGCCGACAACGCTTCGAAGGTCGGCTTCGCCACCCTGGTCGAGCACCTGCGCCAGGCTGGCTTTGCCCTGATCGACTGCCAGATGCCGACCAACCATCTGCACAGCCTCGGCGCTCGCGCCATCAGCCGCGCCGAGTTCGCCCGCTACCTCGCGCGCCACCTCGACCAGCCCTGCAAGGCAACCTGGGTTCGCTAGGCGAGTTCCCATTGCTGGCATACACTTAAGACAACGTCTTGCCGAGGGGTCAATCATGACAGAGTTGGCGCGGTTGAAGTTCTATGCCACTCAACCTCACTCCTGCAGCTATCTGCCGGAGGAGCAGGCGACCACGCTGTTCCTGGACCCTAGCCAGCCGATGGACGTACATGTGTACGCCGACCTTTCGGAAATGGGTTTTCGTCGCAGCGGCGATCATCTCTACCGCCCGCACTGCCAGAATTGCAATGCCTGCGTACCGGCTCGCATCCCTGCAGCACGCTTCATCCCCAACCGCCAGCAGCGGCGCATCCTCAAGCGCAACGCCGACCTCACCGTCACTGCTGCGCGCCCGGCGTTCAAGGAAGAGTACTTCGACCTGTATCGACGCTACATCGAACAGCGCCACTCGGATGGCGACATGTACCCGCCCAGCCGCGACCAGTTCTCCACCTTTCTGGTGCGCGACCTGCCATTCTGCTGGTTCTACGAGTTCCGCCTCGAAGGCCGCCTGCTGGCGATCGCCGTGTGCGACCTGCTGCCTAACGGCCTTTCGGCGGTCTACACCTTCTACGAGCCCGATGAAGAACGTCGCAGCCTGGGGCGCTTTGCCATTCTCTGGCAAATCACCGAGGCACTGCGGCAGAATCTCGAGGCGGTCTACCTGGGCTACTGGATCAAGAACTGCAAGAAGATGAACTACAAGACCCAGTATCGCCCCATCGAATTGCTGATCAACCAGCGTTGGGTCAGCCTCAACTGAAAGCATTGGCTTGAAACACAGTTTTCGGGCATAATCCACGCCACTTTTTTGCCCGGTGCAGTCGTGCGTCGGGCCATCTCTGGATACCGAGGGCTTTACTGCATGTCGAAAGAAGACAGCTTCGAAATGGAAGGCACTGTCGTCGACACCCTGCCCAACACCATGTTCCGCGTGGAGTTGGAAAACGGGCACGTCGTTACCGCGCACATCTCCGGCAAGATGCGCAAGAACTACATCCGTATTCTCACTGGCGACAAGGTCCGCGTCGAACTGACGCCGTACGACCTGAGCAAGGGCCGCATCACTTACCGTGCGCGCTAAGCTCCAGCCATGAAAAAGCCCGGCCAATGTGCCGGGCTTTTTTGTATCTGCGCAATCGCAAGGAGCGGCTTCACAGTGCTGCAGGAGCGTGCCCGCCTGCGAAAAAGACACCGAGCTGCCTGGCACGGGCTACGCCCGTGTTCGCGGGACAAGCCCGCTCCCACAGGGATTGGGCCAGCCTTTGAATTTTGAACAAGGCAGCTGCCTGCGCAGGCACAGCTGTCACGCAACCTCGGCCGTGGTCTCGAAGTCGAAGACCAGTTCACCGTCACGCAACTCGACATGCACCACGCCACCGTGCTCGGACAACTCGCCGAACAGGATCTCTTCGGCCAGAGGCCGCTTGATCTTGTCCTGGATGAGTCGCGCCATCGGTCGCGCCCCCATCTGCACGTCGTAGCCCTTGACGGCCAGCCAGCCGCGCGCCTCGTCACTGACCTCCAGCAACACGCGCTTGTCTTCCAGCTGAGCCTGCAGTTCGATGAGGAACTTGTCGACGATACTCTTGATCGTCTCGTGGCTCAGGCGGCCGAACTGGATGATAGTGTCCAGGCGGTTGCGGAACTCCGGCGTGAAGCTCTTGCGGATGACTTCCATGGCATCGGACGTGTGGTCCTGCTGGGTGAAGCCGATCGAGGCTCGCGCCGCGGTTTCGGCACCCGCGTTGGTGGTCATGATCAGGATCACATTGCGGAAGTCTGCCTTGCGCCCGTTGTTGTCGGTCAGCGTACCGTGGTCCATCACCTGCAGCAGCAGGTTGAAGACTTCAGGGTGGGCCTTCTCGATTTCATCGAGCAGCAGCACGCAGTGTGGTTGCTTGGTGATCGCCTCGGTCAGCAGACCGCCCTGGTCGAAACCGACATAGCCGGGCGGCGCGCCGATCAGTCGCGACACGGTGTGGCGCTCCATATACTCGGACATGTCGAAGCGCACAAGCTCGACCCCAAGCGCCTTGGCCAACTGACGCGCTGCCTCGGTCTTGCCGACACCGGTAGGCCCTGCGAACAGGAACGAACCAACTGGCTTGTCCGGTGCCTTCAGGCCTGCACGCGACAGTTTGATGGCGGTGGACAGCGAGTCGATCGCCGCATCCTGGCCGAACACGGTCAGCTTGAGGTCACGCTCCAGGTTGCGCAGCAGCTCCTTGTCGGAACTGGTGACGTGCTTCGGCGGAATCCGCGCGATCTTGGCGACGATGTCCTCGACCTGCGGCACCTCGATGCGCTTGACCCGGCTGGCTTCCGGCTGCAGGCGCTGATAGGCACCCGCCTCGTCGATCACGTCGATGGCTTTGTCCGGCATGTGCCGATCGTTGATGTAGCGGGCAGCCAACTCCGCAGCTGCACGCAGGGCCTCATCGCTGTACTCGATGTTGTGGTGGCTTTCGAAACGCCCCTTCAGGCCGCGCAGGATACCCACGGTATCTTCCACCGACGGCTCGCTGACATCGACCTTCTGGAAACGCCGCGCCAGGGCACGGTCCTTCTCGAAGATGCCACGGAACTCCTGGAAGGTGGTCGAACCGATGCAGCGGATATCTCCGGAGGACAGCAACGGCTTGAGCAGGTTGGACGCATCCATCACCCCACCGGATGCCGCGCCGGCACCAATGATGGTGTGAATCTCGTCGATGAACAGGATCGCCTGCGGCCGCTTGCGCAGCTCACCCAGCAGCGCCTTGAAGCGCTTCTCGAAATCGCCGCGATACTTGGTGCCGGCCAGCAGCGCACCCAGGTCGAGCGAGTAGACAACGCTCTGTGCCAACAGGTCGGGCACCTGGCCATCGACGATGCGCTTGGCCAGGCCTTCGGCGATGGCAGTCTTGCCGACACCCGCCTCACCGACCAGCAGCGGGTTGTTCTTGCGACGGCGGGCCAGGATCTGCGCGACGCGCTCGACCTCCTGCTCACGCCCCACCAACGGATCGATACGACCGGCACGGGCCAGTTCATTGAGGTTGCTGGCATAGGCGTCCAGCGGGTTGCTGGACGAGGACGCCTCGCCCCCTTCCTCATCCTGCATTTCCTGGTCGCTGTCGGTATGCGGACCGTGCCCCGGCACCTTGGAGATGCCATGGGCGATGTAGTTGACCACATCGATGCGCGCCACGCTCTGCTGCTTGAGCAGGAACACGGCCTGGCTTTCCTGTTCGCTGAAGATCGCCACCAGCACATTGGCGCCGGTCACTTCACGCTTGCCGGAGCTTTGCACGTGGAAAACGGCGCGCTGCAGCACACGCTGGAAACCGAGCGTAGGCTGGGTTTCGCGGTCCTCGTCGTGGACGGGAATCAGTGGCGTGGTCGAATCGATGAACTCCTGCAGGTCATGCTTGAGCTTGTCGAGATTGGCGCCACAGGCGCGCAGAACGGTCGCGGCGGCCTCATTGTCAAGGAGTGCCAGCAACAGGTGTTCGACGGTCATGAATTCATGACGCTTCGAACGGGCCTCCTTGAAGGCCAGATTGAGGGTGACTTCGAGCTCGCGGTTTAACATAGCTTCACCTCATACCCAAGTGGTCGGCGATTAACCGTCCTTCTCGATTTCACAGAGTAGCGGATGCTGGCTTTCTCTTGCGTATTGATTGACCTGCATGGCCTTGGTCTCGGCGATGTCCCGGGTAAACAATCCGCACACTGCCCGCCCTTCGGTATGGACGGTCAGCATGATCTTGGTCGCCAGCTCGCGGTTCAGACTGAAGAACGTCTCGAGCACTTCGACGACGAAATCCATCGGTGTGTAGTCATCGTTGAACAAAACCACCTTGTACATCGGTGGCGCCTGCAGGATCGGCTTGGCTTCCTGCACTGCCAGACCTGCACCGTCGTCCTCATCGGACTTCGGATGATCCTGATTGAATGTTAGTCGAATCTGCCTGAGTGCATGCATGGAAAGAATTTCATCATATCGACAGGTTAGGGTAATGGATTGACCGCGCAGTCACCGCAGGAGCGGCCGCCGCATGACCTTGACTATCGGCAAAACGGTGTTACAACCAATAAGAACCCACCGTGGTCTATAAAGATCCGCGCAGTCAACCAGATTTTTCGCACGGTTCGTATGCGGATGAAGTGGATGATACTCCAGTGATGGAGTCCTTTGCAGAGGGACATAGGGATGGCAAGCGGTAAAGTCAAGTGGTTCAACAATGCCAAGGGCTATGGGTTCATCAACGAAGAGGGCAAGACAGACGATCTGTTCGCCCACTACTCGGCGATCCAGATGGACGGCTACAAGACATTGAAGGCCGGCCAGAGCGTATCCTTCGACATCGTCCAAGGCCCCAAGGGACTGCACGCGGTCAATATCAAAAACGCCGGCGCCACAGCTGACAGCCCTCAAGCGAGCCGGACAGCCGAGGCCTGACCCCTTACCTTCTGCCGTATACGAAAAAACCGGCCGCTTCTTTATACAAGGAGCGGCCGGTTTTTTTGTTACCTCACATGTGCTTGATCATCTCATCACCGAAACCCGAGCTGCTCACCAGCCTGGCGCCGTCCATCAGGCGCTCGAAGTCGTAGGTCACGGTCTTGGCGGCGATTGCGCCGTTGGTGCCCTTGATGATCAGGTCGGCCGCTTCGGTCCAGCCCATGTGCCGCAGCATCATTTCGGCAGACAGGATCACCGACCCCGGATTGACCTTGTCCTGACCGGCATACTTGGGCGCCGTCCCGTGGGTCGCCTCGAACATCGCCACGGTATCGGAAAGGTTCGCACCCGGCGCAATGCCGATGCCGCCCACCTCCGCCGCCAGCGCGTCGGACAGGTAGTCGCCATTGAGGTTGAGCGTGGCGATCACGTCATACTCGGCCGGGCGCAGCAGGATCTGCTGGAGCATGGCATCGGCAATGGCGTCCTTGACGATGACCTCGCGCCCCGTCTTCGGATTGCGGAACTTCATCCACGGGCCGCCATCGAGCAGCTCGGCGCCGAACTCGTCCTTCGCCACTTCGTAGCCCCAGTCCTTGAACGCACCCTCGGTGAATTTCATGATGTTGCCCTTGTGCACCAGGGTCAGCGACTCGCGATCGTTGTCCACCACGTACTGCAGGGCCTTGCGCACCAGGCGCTTGGTGCCTTCGCGGGAGACCGGCTTGACCCCGATGCCGCAGTCCTGGTCGAAACGGATCTTGGTGACGCCCATTTCCTCCTTCAGGAACTTGATCACCTTGTTCGCCTCCGGCGAGCCGGCCTTCCACTCGATACCGGCGTAGATATCCTCGGAGTTCTCGCGAAAGATCACCATGTCGACATCGCCAGGCTTCTTCACCGGGCTGGGCACGCCCTGGAACCACAGCACCGGGCGCAGGCAGACGTACAGGTCGAGCTGCTGGCGCAGGGCGACGTTCAGCGAGCGGATACCGCCGCCAACCGGCGTGGTCAGTGGCCCCTTGATCGACACCACGTAGTCGCGCACCGCATCGAGGGTTTCCTGGGGCAGCCAGGTATCCTGGTCATAGACCTGAGTGGCCTTCTCGCCGGCGTACACCTCCATCCAGGCGATCTTGCGCTTGCCGCCATAGGCCTTCTGCACGGCGGCATCCACCACCTTGATCATGACCGGAGAGACATCGACACCGATGCCGTCGCCCTCGATGTAGGGGATGATCGGGTTATCGGGAACGTTGAGCGAATGGTCTGCATTGACGGTGATCTTGGCGCCATCCGTCGGAACCTTGATTTTCTGGTATCCCATGCTTGCACTACTCCGCTGTCGGGTGTGGTTGGACATCATGCGATCCAATCAGCCTAAACCACATCCGCCGACCTGCAAGCTGTAGGAGCGGGCTTGCCCGCGAAGAATGCGCCACCGATGGTGCGTCACTACGCCACATTGCCCGTACATCTTTGGTCTTATAAAGGCGTCGATATCACTTCGCCTTGCTGATTAGCCCAAAGGGTTTGATATACTCCGGCCCTGACCGCAGGGTCATCGGGGCGAACCCTTGGAAAATGCGGCTCGCCCTCGGCCAGGAAAGGCCAGAAAGCCTGGGCTGTTACCGCATCCCAGCATTTGACGCTCGACTGATGCATCCACCATCACCGCTCGCAGCCTCTCGACCATCCGCTCATGGCGTCGCCAGGGCGAAGCGCCTACCCTGCGCACCTCGAGACTCGAGTACGCTCAGCACATAGAGAGTTAACCCGCATGCCCACCCGTTCCAAGATCATCTACACCTTCACCGACGAAGCCCCCGCCCTCGCCACCTACTCGCTGCTGCCGATCATCGAAGCCTTCACCGCTTCGGCTGACATCGCTGTCGAAACCCGCGACATTTCCCTGGCTGGCCGTATCCTCGCGGCGTTCCCGGAGCAACTGGGCGCAGAGAAGCAGGTAGGCGATCACCTGGCGGAACTGGGTCAGCTGGCCACTACCCCTGAAGCCAACATCATCAAGCTGCCGAACATCTCCGCTTCGGTTCCACAGCTGAAGGCGGCGATCAAGGAACTGCAGGCCAAGGGCTTCAACATCCCCGACTACGCCGACGAGCCGGCCACCGCAGAAGAGAAAGAGTCCCGCGCGCGCTACGACCGCATCAAGGGCAGCGCCGTGAACCCGGTACTGCGCGAAGGCAACTCCGACCGTCGTGCACCGCTGTCGGTCAAGAACTACGCACGCAAGCACCCGCACAAGATGGGTGCCTGGGCCGCCGACTCCAAGTCGCACGTTGCCCATATGACCCAGGGCGACTTCTACGGCAGCGAGAAAGCCGCACTGATCGAGGCTGACGACAGCCTGCGCATCGAACTGGTCGCCAAGGACGGTTCCACCACCGTCCTGAAAGAGAAAACCGCCGTCAAGGCCGCCGAAGTCATCGACTGCGCCACCCTGAGCCGCAAGGCCCTGAAAGCCTTCATCGCCGAGCAGATCGCCGATGCCAAGGCTTCTGGCGTACTGCTGTCGGTGCACCTGAAAGCCACCATGATGAAGGTTTCCGACCCGATCATGTTCGGCGTCATCGTCGAAGAGTTCTACAACGACGTGCTGACCAAGCACGCGGCTGCGCTGGCTGAAGTGGGCTTCAACGCCAACAACGGCATCGGCGACCTGTATGCCCGCATCAAGGACCTGCCAGCCGACAAGCAGGCCGAGATCGAAGCCGACATCCAGGCCCTGTACGCCGAGCGTCCAGCCCTGGCCATGGTCAACTCCGACAAGGGCATCACCAACCTGCACGTACCGAGCGACGTCATCGTCGACGCCTCGATGCCAGCGATGATCCGCGACTCGGGCAAGATGTGGAACACCGCAGGCGAGCTGCAAGATGCCAAGGCGATCATCCCGGACCGCTGCTACGCCGGCATCTACCAGGCCACCATCGAAGACTGCAAGAAGAACGGCGCCTTCGATCCGACCACCATGGGCAGCGTGCCGAACGTTGGCCTGATGGCGCAGAAAGCCGAAGAGTACGGCTCCCACGACAAGACCTTCCAGATCAAGGCCGACGGCGTCGTGCGCGTGGTCGATGGCAAGGGCAACGTCGTTCTGGAACAGAGCGTCGAAGCCGGTGACATCTTCCGCATGTGCCAGACCAAGGACGCACCGATCCAGGATTGGGTGAAACTGGCTGTCAACCGCGCCCGCCTGAGCAACACCCCGGCGGTGTTCTGGCTGGACCCGGCTCGTGCCCACGACGGTGTGATGATCGAGAAGGTCCAGAAGTACCTGAAGGACCACGACACCACTGGCCTGGACATCCGCGTCCTGGCCCCGGTCGACGCCATCAAGTTCTCCCTGGCTCGCATCCGCGAAGGCAAGGACACCATCTCGGTGACCGGCAACGTGCTGCGCGACTACCTCACCGACCTGTTCCCGATCATGGAACTGGGCACCAGCGCCAAGATGCTGTCGATCGTGCCGCTGATGAACGGCGGTGGCCTGTTCGAGACCGGCGCCGGCGGTTCGGCACCCAAGCACGTGCAACAGTTGGTCGAAGAGAACTTCCTGCGTTGGGACTCGCTGGGTGAATTCCTGGCCCTGGCCGCCTCGCTCGAGCACTTGGGCAACACCTACGACAACCCACGCGCCAAGGTCCTGGCCAACACCCTGGACCAGGCCACCGGCAAGTTCCTCGACACCAACAAGTCGCCTTCGCGCAAGGTCGGCGGTATCGACAACCGCGGCAGCCACTTCTACCTGACCCTTTACTGGGCCCAGGCCCTGGCTGCCCAGAGCGACGACGCTGCCCTGCAGGCACGCTTCGCCCCACTGGCCAAGACCCTGACCGAGAACGAAGCGACCATCGTCGCCGAGCTCAACGCCGTCCAGGGCAAGCCGGCCGACATCGGTGGCTACTACGCCCCCGATGCCGAGCTGACCGCCAAGGTGATGCGCCCAAGCCAGACCCTGAACAGCGCCATCGCCGCCCTGTAAGGTTCGCTTGAAGTAACAGCACAAACCCCGGCCACGCACCGGGGTTTGTGCTTTCTGGGATTGGGGCTGCTGCGCAGCCCTTCGCGGGCAAGCCCGCTCCCACAGGTGCAGTGCAGGTCTCACAGGCAGCACTTCTCTTGTGGGAGCGGGCTTGCCCGCGAA
>NZ_JBNFMU010000074.1:0-24331 GCF_049942315.1 Pseudomonas wayambapalatensis | reverse complement strand
GTATCGTCCTTTTCGCGACAAACCCCTCCCCCACAGGTAAATCGTTGATTACTGCGTTCCCTGGGGGAGTGGGCTGTCCCGCGAAAAGAGCACTGCAGTTTCAATGCAGCTCGAAGGTGTCGGCATCCAGGTTCGCCGGGAACTTGGTCCGATACGCCGCCAGCTCCGCCGCGCTCAACACCGCGCTGAACACCCCGTCGGCCTCCCCCGCACTCAGCAGGCTCTCGCCCTGGAAGTCCAGCACCTGGCTGTCACCCGAATAGGCAAAGCCCTTGCCGTCGGTCCCCACCCGATTCACCGCAGCCACGTAGCACAGGTTCTCGATCCCCCGCGCCGGCAGCAGCCGGTTCCAGTGCTGGCGCCGCGCGGCCGGCCAGTTCGCCGTGTACAGCAGCAGGTCGGTATCCTGTGCGTCGCGGCTCCACACCGGGAAGCGCAGGTCGTAGCAGATCAGCGGGCGAACTCGCCAGCCCTTGAGCTCGAACTGTACCTGGCGTTCGCCAGGCGTGTAGTGCTTGTGCTCGCCCGCCATGCGGAACAGGTGGCGCTTGTCGTAGTGCAGCACCTCGCCGTCCGGTCGTGCCCACAGCAGGCGATTGCGGTGGCTGCCATCGGCGGCCTGGATGATCACACTGCCGGTGATCACCGCATCGATCTTCTTTGCCTGTGCCTTGAGCCACTTGTAGGTCGGCCCCTGCTCGGGCTCGGCAAGGCGTTCGGACTCCATCGAGAAGCCGGTGGTGAACATTTCCGGCAGGATCACCAGGTCAGCGCCACGGGCCTGCTCCAGCAGTACCTCGAAATGCGCGTGATTGCCCTCGCGGTCATGCCAGGCCAGGGTGGTCTGCACCAGGGCGAGCTTCAGGTTCGGCAGTTGACTCAGATCGCGCATAGTTTTTCCGCTGCCTGACGCAGCGTCTCCTCACGTTTGGCAAAGCACAGGCGCACCAGGCGTTGCTCGGGGATAGGGCGCTGGTAGAACACCGACACCGGGATGGTCGCCACGCCATGTTCGCGGGTCAGCCACAGTGCCATCTCCACATCATTGAGGTCGGGACGGATCGCCGAGTAATCCACCAACTGGAAATAGGTGCCCGCGGTGCGGGTGAAAGCAAAGCGCGATGTCTGCAGCAGGTCGCAGAACAGGTCGCGCTTGGCCTGGTAGAAGCCTGGCAGTTCGTCGATATGCTCCGGGTGTTCGGCCATGAAGTCGGCCAGCGCCCATTGCAGCGGCGTCACGCCGCAGAAGTTGACGTACTGGTGGACCTTGCGCAGCTCTGCACTCAGCGCAGGCGGTGCAATCACATAGCCGGTCTTCCAGCCGGTGACGTGGTAGGTCTTGCCGAACGAACTGACCACGAAGGCCCTGGCATAGAGCGGCTCGTGAGCCAGCACGCTGGCATGGCGCACGCCGTCGTAGACCAGGTGCTCGTAGACCTCGTCGCTCACCAGGTAGATGTCGCGCTCGGCAATCAAGTCGGCAAGCTGGTCGAGGTCGTCGCGAGTGATCAACGCACCGCTGGGGTTGTGTGGCGAGTTGAGGATGACCATGCGCGTGCGCGGGGTCAGGGCATCGCTGAACTTCTGCCAATCGATGCGAAAATCGCCATCGCTCAGTTGCACATGCACGCAGCGACCACCGGCCAGCTCTACCGACGGCTCGTAGCTGTCGTACGACGGGTCGAAGACGATCACCTCGTCGCCAGTCTGGATCACTGCCTGGATCGCACAGAAGATCGCCTCGGTGGCGCCAGGCGTGATGGTCACTTCCTGATCGGCATCCACCTGAGCGCCATAAAGACGGGCGATCTTCGCCGCGACCTGCTGGCGCAACAGCGGCAACCCGGTCATCGGCGCGTACTGGTTGTTGCCAGCGGCCACGTGTCGGCCGACCGCATCGAGCAGCGGCTGCGGGCCATTGAAATCGGGGAAACCCTGGGACAGGTTGAGCGCGCCGGTTTGCGCGGCGAGCTGGGACATGGTGGTGAAGATGGTCGTGCCGACGTTCGGCAGTTTGCTGCGGATCATGGAGCCCTCTTTCCTGCGGGGTGGTCCGGCACGGGGTGGAGTCCGAGCATAGCGGATCGGGCAGGCAGGAAAAAGGTTGAAACATTTAAAGGCTCATTCGTGGCCAAGCCCGCTCCACAGGTCGTTCACAGATCTCAATGCCTGTGCCTTGCAGTGGGAGCGGGCTTGCCCGCGAAGAAGCAGACGCGAGAATCAGCGCTTGTCTTTGCGCTTCTTCTCAGCCTTCTTGTGGTGCGACATCAAGCGGCGTTTCTTGTTGACCTGGCGATCGGTGAGGGTGTTCTTGTTGCCCTCGTACGGGTTCTCGCCGCCCTTGTACTCGATGCGGATCGGCGTACCGACCAGCTTCAGCACACGGCGGTATGTGTTTTCCAGGTAGCGCGAGTAGGAACGCGGGATCTTGTCGGTCTGGTTGCCGTGGATCACGATCAGGGGTGGGTTGGCACCTCCGAGGTGAGCGTAGCGCAGCTTGATCCGTCGACCGTTAACCAGCGGCGGCTGGTGCTCGCTGATGGCGTCTTCGAGGATTTGCGTCAGGCGGCTGGTCGGCCAGCGGGTGACCGCCGACTTGAACGCGGCCTGCACCGACTTGTACAGATGGCCGACGCCAGTGCCGTGCAAAGCGGAGATGAAGTGGATGTCGGCAAAGTCGACGAAGAACAGCCGACGCTCCAGCTCGGTCTTCACGTAGTCGCGCTCGCCCGGCTCCATGCCGTCCCACTTGTTCAGGGCGATGACGATGGCACGGCCGGCTTCCAGGGCGAAGCCCAGCAGGTTCAGGTCATGGTCGACCACCCCCTCGCGCGCGTCCATGACGAAGATCACCACGTTGGCGTCCTTGATCGCCTGCAGCGTCTTGACCACCGAGAACTTCTCGACTTCCTCGTGGATCTTGCCGCGTTTGCGCACCCCGGCAGTGTCGATGAAGGTGTACTTCTCGCCATCACGCTCGAACGGGATGTAGATACTGTCACGGGTGGTGCCCGGCTGATCGTAGACCACCACACGCTCTTCACCGAGCATGCGGTTGACCAGCGTCGACTTGCCGACGTTCGGGCGACCGATGATGGCGATCTTGATGCCATCCTTCTCGCTCGGCCCCGGAATACGCACCGCTTCCTCGCCTTCGGCGACTTCGGCATCTAGCGCTTCCTCGACCTGGTCGCGCGGGATGTGGCCAAGCACGGCTTCCATCAGCGCGTTGATACCACGGCCTTGCGAACCGGCGACCGGAATGGCGTTGCCCATACCCAGCGGCGAGAACTCGGCGCGGGCGACATCGGCATCGATGTTGTCGATCTTGTTGGCGACCAGGATCGCCTCTTTGTTTCGCTTGCGCAGGTGCTCGGCGATCATCTGGTCAGCGGCGGTCATGCCAGCGCGGGCATCGACCAGGAACAGCACATAATCCGCTTCTTCGATGGCCATCAGCGACTGCTCGGCCATCTTCTCGTCCATGCCCACTTCGTCACCGGTGATACCGCCGGTGTCGATGAGAATGAACGAACGACCCTGCCAGGTGGCGTCGCCGTACTGGCGATCACGGGTCAGGCCCGACAGGTCGCCGACGATGGCATCGCGGGTCTTGGTCAGGCGGTTGAACATGGTGGATTTGCCGACGTTCGGCCGTCCCACCAGGGCGATTACGGGAACCATGCGGCTCTCCACTCGTGAATTCTTGAAAATGCAAAGGCCGCTGCAAGGCAGCGGCCGGAGTTCGGGCGGCGCTTCCTGCGCCGCAGCCTGAAACCGATGACGGTCTCAAGCATAGCTTCAGCGGATGGTCAGTGCCTCGAGCTTGCCGCTGTTGCCATAGACATAAATGGTGTCGCCGACCACCAGGGGGCGGGCGCGCAGGCCATCGCTGTCGATACGCTCACGGCCGACGAAGCGACCATCGACCTGGCTGAGCAGGTGCAGGTAACCCTCGAAGTCACCTACCGCGACATAGCTGGAAAACACTTCCGGCGCCGACAGTTGGCGACGGGCCATGGAGTCGTTGGTCCACAGCGCCGAAGACGAACGCTCATCGATGCTCTCGACAGTGCCCGAAGCCTCGCTCACGTAGACGTTGCCAAAGCCCTGGGCGACACCCACATAGCTGGAGGCATCGCGCTGCCACAGCACGCGACCGCTTTCCAGGTCCAGGCCCGCGACGCGACCCTGGTAGCTGGTGACGTAAAGGGTACCACCGGACAGCAGCAAGCCACCGTCGATGTCCACTACACGGTCCAGCTCGGAACGGCCCTGCGGAACGGCCACGCGGGCCTCCCACACCGGCACGCCGTTCTGCGTGTCGACCGCGATCACCTTGCCGGTGGACAGACCAGCCACCGCCAGGCGGTTGGTCACGATCGGCGCGCCGGTACCACGCAGCGTGAGCACTGCTGGCGAACTCTCGTAGATCCAGCGGCGATCACCGGTGTTGAAGTCCAGGCCGATCAGACGGTCGTCCTGGGTCTGCACCACCACCACATCACCGTTGGTCGCTGGCGGAGCCAGCACTTCGCTGGTGACGCGCGAGCGCCAGCGCTCTTCACCGGTGCTGGAGTCCAGTGCGATGACTTCACCCTTGAGGGTGCCCATCATCACCAGACCGTAACCCACGCCGACAGCGCCGGAAACCGGTACGTCCAGGTCCTTCTTCCACACCACGTCACCGTTGCTGCGGTTCAGCGCGAAGACCTTGCCGTTGACGTCGGCAGCGTAGATGCGGTCGTTCTCGATGGCCGGCACCAGGGTGTTGTACTTGTCACCCTGGCCGTCACCGATCGAACGGCTCCACTGTTTCTTGAGCACCACCTCTTCGGTGAACTTGGTCAGTTCGGCCGGGGGCAGTTCCTTCTTGCTGTTGCTGCTGCAACCCGCGGCCAGCACGGCCAGGGCGAGCACTGCTGCTTGTTTCCAACCGGTCACTTCACGCGTCCCCTTTGGCCAGGTCATCCAGCTTCAGTTGCAGGCCACCGATCGCGGCGTCGTCGGACAGCGCGGCCTTGGCTTTTTCATACGCACCGTGGGCATCGTCGGCACGGCCCAACTGGACCAGCAAGTCACCCTTGAGCTCCTCACGACTGGCCAGGAACGCCTTGTCGGCGTCACCGTCGAGCAGCTTGAGGGCCTCCTCGGCCTTGTCCTGGGCAGCGAGCACACGGACCAGACGCTGGCGCGCGATCTCGCCGAGGGTGGCATCGGCCGGCTTGTCCATCACGCTCTTGAGCTCGGCGGCGGCGTCGTCCAGCTTGCCGCTGTCGACCGCGACCTTGGCCACGAACAGGCTGCCGTACTGGGCATAGGCCGAACCGCCAAATTCGCTCTTGAGCTTGCCGGACAGCTCGGCGACCTTGGTCGCATCCGGCTTGCCGTCAGGCGTCAGGGTAGTTTCCAGCAACGCCTGGTACAGCGCCGAAGCGCCTTGCGACTGGTTGCTCTGGTACTTGTGCCAGGCCTGCCAGCCCATCACCACCGCAGCGGCGAGCAGGGCACCGGTCAGCAGCGGCTTGCCGTTGCGGTTCCACCAGTCCTTGGCTGCGGCCAGGCCATCATCATCGGTACTCGACACCCCAATACTCCTTTTCAGCAATTCGGCTGTTTGACCGCTTCACGCCTGCGCGAGAGCAGCTTGCAGGTGCTCGGCCAGAGCATCCCAGGCAATGTTCTGTTGTTCGCCCTGGCCACGCAGGGGCTTGAAACCTACCACTTGTTGCGCCAGTTCGTCGTCCCCCAGGATCAGGGCAAACAGCGCCCCGCTCTTGTCGGCCTTCTTGAACTGGTTCTTGAAGTTGCCGCCACCGGCGTTGACCGCCAGGCGCAGGCCCGGCAGACGATCGCGCAGTTGCTCGCTGATCTTCAGGCCCGCCAGCTCCGCCTGCTCGCCGAAGGCGCACAGGTAGACATCCAGCGTACGGCTGATCGACTCGGGCACCTGGCCCAGCGTCTCGATCAGCAGCAGCAGTCGCTCGATACCCATGGCGAAGCCCACGCCAGCCGTCGGCTTGCCGCCCATCTGCTCGACCAGGCCATCGTAGCGGCCACCGGCACAGACAGTGCCCTGGGCACCGAGCTTGTCGGTGACCCACTCGAACACGGTCTTGCTGTAGTAGTCCAGGCCACGCACCAGCTTGGTGTTGATCACGAACGGGATACCGGCAGCGTCGAGGCGGGCCTTCACGCCCTCGAAGTGCACGCGGGACTCTTCGTCCAGGTACTCTTCGAGCTTCGGTGCGCCCACCAGAGCGGCCTGGGTGCCTTCGTTCTTGCTGTCGAGGATGCGCAGCGGGTTGCTCTTCAGGCGACGCTTGCTGTCGTCGTCCAGTTGATCGATACGCTCGCTGAGGAACTCGACCAGCGCGTCGCGATAGCGCGCACGGGCTTCGCTGGTGCCCAGGCTGTTGAGTTCGAGCGTGACCGCGTCCTGGATACCCAGGCGCGCCCAGAGGCGCCAGGTGAGCATGATCAGCTCGGCGTCGATGTCCGGACCGGCCAGGTTGAACACCTCGACGCCGATCTGGTGGAACTGGCGATAACGCCCCAGTTGTGGGCGTTCGTGGCGGAACATCGGGCCGACATACCAGAGCTTCTGTACCTGGCCATTGCCGATGATGCCGTGCTCGAGCACAGCACGCACACACGCGGCAGTGCCTTCCGGGCGCAAGGTCAGCGAGTCCTTGTTGTCCTGGAAGGTGTACATCTCTTTTTCGACGATATCGGTGACTTCACCGATCGAGCGCTTGAACAGCTCGGTGAACTCGACGATCGGCGTGCGGATCTGGCTGTAGCCGTAGCCGTCCAGCAGGCCGGCCACGGTGCCTTCGAAGTAGCGCCACAGGGGCGACTGCTCGGGCAGGATGTCGTTCATGCCACGGATGGCTTGCAGCGATTTGCTCACGAAAAGTCCTTACGAATCTGTGTATCAGCCGCGGGCGATCAGCGCCGCGTCGGCCTCGACCTTCTCGGCCGCTTTCTGGCGGATGAGCTTTTCCAGCTCATCGACCAGGTTGTCATTGGTCAGTTTCTGCGCCGGCTTGCCATCGATGTACACCAGGTTGGGGGTACCACCGGTCAGGCCGACGTGGGATTCCTTGGCTTCGCCCGGGCCGTTGACCACGCAGCCGATCACCGCGACGTCCAGCGGCACCAGCAGGTCTTCCAGACGCCCTTCCAGCTCGTTCATGGTCTTGACCACATCGAAGTTCTGCCGCGAACAGCTCGGGCAGGCGATGAAGTTGATGCCACGGGAACGCAGGTGCAGCGACTTGAGAATGTCGTAGCCGACTTTCACTTCCTCGACCGGATCGGCAGCGAGGGAGATGCGAATGGTATCGCCAATGCCTTCGGCAAGCAGCATACCGAGGCCGACAGCGGATTTCACCGTCCCCGAACGCAGGCCACCGGCTTCGGTGATGCCCAGGTGCAGCGGCTGCACGATCTGCCTGGCCAGCAGGCGGTAGGCTTCGACGGCCATGAACACGTCGGAGGCCTTGACGCTGACCTTGAAGTCCTGGAAGTCGAGGCGGTCAAGGTGCTCGACATGGCGCAGCGCCGACTCCACCAGCGCTGCCGGGGTCGGCTCGCCGTACTTCTTCTGCAGGTCCTTTTCCAGCGAACCCGCGTTGACGCCGATGCGAATCGGGATACCACGGTCGCGAGCGGCATCGACCACCGCGCGCACACGGTCTTCGCGACCGATGTTGCCCGGGTTGATGCGCAGGCAGTCAACACCAAGCTCGGCGACGCGCAGAGCGATCTTGTAGTCGAAATGGATGTCGGCGACCAATGGCACGCTGACCAATTGCTTGATCTTGCCGAAGGCTTCGGCCGCGTCCATGTCCGGCACCGAGACGCGGACGATGTCGACGCCAGCATCGACCAGGCGCTGGATCTGCCCAACGGTGGCGGCGACATCATTGGTGTCGGTGTTGGTCATGCTCTGTACCGCGATGGGTGCATCACCACCCACCGGCACATTGCCGACCCAGATTTTGCGGGATTCGCGACGTTTGATCGGAGATTCGCCGTGCATGACTTACTGTCCCAACTTCAGGCGAGCGGTCTCGCCACTGGTGAACGGGGCGACATCGACGGCCTGACCGTTGTAGCTGACCTGAGCGCCGCGGGCAAAGCCCAGGCGGACCGCGAACGGCGGCTTGCCGGTCAGTTCCAGGCTGTCACCCTTGCGCTTGATCGCGCTGAACAGCACCTTGCCGTTGCCATCGGTGACCTGGGTCCAGCAATCGGCGGTGAATTGAATGGCGATCTTGCCATCGCCCGCAGCAACCACGGCAGGTTCGCTGGCAACTGGCGCAGTCGGTACGGCGTGGGTGGCCGGTGCGGTTGGTGCGGGCGTGGTGGCGGGCGCGTGCGTCTGGGCAGGAGCCTGGGCAACCGGAGCGGCTGGAGCGGCGGCGGAGGCGGCGGTGCCCGGGGTGCCCTGTTCAGCAGCCTCGGCGGCAGCTTCGGTCGTAGCCTGCTCAAGCGGCAGTGGCGCGCTCTCTGGCTGCTGGCCCGCAGTCACGGCCTGATCTTCCGGCTCATCGAGCGGGTGGATCTGGGTGGTGCCGTCGGCGCTTTCGACCTCGACATGCTCCAGGGCGATCTTGGCCAGGTCCTTGCCTCGCAGGCTGCTCTGGTCCTGCCACCAGAAGAACCCGCCACCGACCACGGCCACCAGCAGCAACAGGCTGACGACACGCAGAATATTGTGCGAAAGGCGCACCGGCTCCTCGATACGACCAAGGGCATGTACTTCGCTGCCCTTGGCGTGAGTCCCGGTGATCTGGTCGAAAGCCTCGACGAGCGGCGCCTGGTCCATGTCCATGAGCTTGGCGTAAGCACGGATATAGCCGCGCGCGAAGGTGTGTCCGGGAAGCTTGTCGAAGGCGCCGGTTTCCAGGTTGTTCAGCGAAGTGACCGTGAGATTCAGCTTACGGGCGACCTCGGCCTGCGACCAGTTCCGGTTCTCGCGGGCCTGGCGCAAGATATCACCTGGATTCTGCTGAATCGCTGCTGCTGCTTCGGGGTGCGCGGCTTTCATCGTTGCTCCGACAGGTATTGCTGATATTCCGGCGTACCGGGATAAAGTCGTTGTAATTTCTGGCCCAGCTCGGCTGCGGTGCCGTGCTCTTCGAAGACTCGGGCGAGGCGGCTGCCCAACAGCAGGCTGCGAGCGTCGTGATCGCCATGCTGGCTGAAGCGCTCGAAATAGTCCCGGGCCGGCACATAATGCCTGTTTTCGTAGGACAACTCAGCCATTTCCAGCAGCGCTCGTGGTTGCCGCTGATCGAGCTGCAGGGCCTTGTCCAGGTATTCGTGAGCCTGCTCGCGACGCCCTTGCCTGAGGGCGGTCAGGCCAAGGTTCTCGTATACCCGGGAACGTTCAGGATACAGGGTATCGGCAGCAGCTTGGCGAAACATCTGTTCTGCTTGGCGAAAATGCCCCTGAGCATATAGGAAACTGCCGAAGTTGTTGCGAATCCGCGTGTCATTCGGGCGTTGCGACAAGGCTTCGCGGAAATGGCCATCGGCCAGATCGGGCTCGCCCTGGGCCTGGAAGACCAGGGCCAGGGCGGCGTGTGCATCGGCATCGTGGCTGTTCAACGCAAGCGCCCTGGCCAGCGGGGCCTTGGCTTGCTCAGTCATGCCTTGTTGCAAATACCCCAGCCCCAACTGCACATAGGCACGCCCTGCCTCCGCCCTGCCCTGTCGGCTGGACAGCGGATCACCTGCACCGCCGGACACGCAGCCGGCCAGCAGCAAAAGCGACAGGATCGACAGCGCGGCGCGCAGGGTCATCGGCGGCTTCCGTCAGTGGCGCGCAGCGCTGTCTTGCAGCTCGCTGCCATCGGCGTTGATCTGGCGCACGGCGATGTAGCGCTCGCTACGGCGAGTGCGGTCCATGACCTGCCCCACCAGCTGACCACAGGCCGCGTCGATATCTTCGCCGCGGGTGGTGCGGGTGGTGACGTTGAAGCCGCCGTGGTGCAGCAGATCCTGGAAACGACGGATCGCATTGTTGCTGGGACGCTCGTAGCCGGAGTGCGGGAACGGGTTGAACGGAATCAGGTTGATCTTGCACGGCACGTCACGCAGCAATTCGATCATCTGCGCGGCATGCTCAGGCTGATCGTTGACGTCCTTGAGCAGGGTGTACTCGATGGTGAGCACCCGCTTGCCGCCGAGCGTGGACATATAGCCCATGCAGGACTCGAGCAGCATCTTGAGCGGGTACTTCTTGTTGATCGGGACCAACTGGTTGCGCAGCGCGTCGTTGGGCGCATGCAGCGACAGCGCCAGCGACACGTCGATGTGCTTGGCCAACTCATTGATCATCGGCACGACACCCGAAGTGGACAGGGTGACGCGACGCTTGGAGATGCCATAGCCCAGATCGTCCATCATGATCTTCATCGCGGCGATGACATTGTCGAAGTTCAGCAAGGGCTCGCCCATGCCCATCATGACCACGTTGGTGATAGCGCGGTCGATCTTGGCAGGGACGGTCCCGAAGGATTTGTTGGCAAGCCACACCTGGCCAATCACTTCGGCGGCGGTGAGGTTGCTGTTGAAGCCTTGCTTGCCGGTGGAGCAGAAACTGCAGTCCAGGGCACAGCCGGCTTGCGACGAAACGCAGAGGGTACCGCGGTCGTCGGTGGGAATGTAGACGGTCTCGACGCAGCTGCCGGAGGCAACGCGGACTACCCATTTACGGGTACCGTCGGCGGAAATGTCCTCGCTGACCACTTCCGGGGGGCGAATCTCGGCAACGGCCTCGAGCTTCTCGCGCAAGACCTTGCCGACGTTGGTCATGTCCGCAAAGTCGGACACGCCAAAATGGTGAATCCATTTCATCACCTGACCGGCACGGAAGCGCTTCTCCCCGATCGAGTCGAAGAACTGTTCCATTTCCGGCAGGGTCAGCCCCAACAGGTTGATTTTGCCAGTAGATGTCGTCATGGATTCACCCTCACTCGTAAGCTTTCGCTTAGCGAGTGGTTACCTCGGTAGCAGCGAAGAAGTAAGCGATTTCGCGAGCTGCAGCGGCTTCGGAGTCCGAACCGTGAACGGCGTTGGCGTCGATCGACTCGGCGAAGTCGGCACGGATGGTGCCTGGAGCGGCTTCTTTAGGGTTGGTGGCGCCCATCAGCTCACGGTTCAGAGCGATGGCGTTCTCGCCTTCCAGCACCTGAACGACGACCGGACCGGAAGTCATGAAGGCAACCAGATCACCGAAGAAGCCACGAGCGCTGTGCTCGGCGTAGAAGCCTTCGGCTTCGGCCTTGGACAGCTGCTTGATTTTCGAAGCGACGATTTTCAGGCCGGCTTCTTCGAAGCGAGTGGTGATCTTGCCGATGACGTTCTTGGCAACTGCGTCAGGCTTGATGATGGAGAAAGTACGTTGAACAGCCATGGAAAACTCCAGAATTTGAGTGTTGCGAAAAATTAAACCCGCGAATTATACGCGGGTTCCAGGGGATTGCCTAACCTGCAGAGACGCTCAGTCGGCTTCTTCGATCCAGGCCGCCTGGATGGCCTCGAGCACTTTCTCACCGCCGCGTGACGGATCGTCGCTGAACTCTGGCAAAGCCAGCACCCAACGGTGCAGATCGACGAAATTCACATATTTAGGATCGACGTCCGGCTTGCTTTCCGCAAGCTGGATGGCGATCTCAAGTACATCAATCCATTTCAGGCTCATGCTGAAAACCTCAGTGCGGCGCTTCGGCAGCGTGGTTGAGCGAGTATTTCGGAATCTCGATGGTGAGGTCTTCATCACCCACGATCACCTGGCACGCCAGGCGAGACTGCGCTTCCAGGCCCCAGGCCTTGTCCAGCATGTCTTCTTCCAGCTCGTCGGCTTCTTCCAGCGAGTCGAAACCTTCACGCACGATGCAGTGGCAGGTGGTGCAGGCACACACGCCGCCGCACGCGCTTTCCATCTCGATATGGTGTTCGTGGGCCAGCTCCAGAATGTTGGTGCCTGGCTCCACTTCGACCACCAGCCCATCCGGGCAGAACTTCTCATGCGGCAGGAAAATCACCTGGGGCATCGGTTACTCCTCGATCTCATTCAGGTTGCGCCCGGCCAGTGCGGCTTTGACCGTCGAATCAAGGCGACGGGCGGCAAAGGCATCGGTCACCTGCGACAGACGCTTGGTCTGTTGCTCGATGGCCGCGCCATCGGTGCCGGTGAGCAAATCACGCAATTCTTGCATCTGGAAGGCAATGGCCTCGCGCTCGTCAGCGCTGAGCAGACGCTCGCCGTCGGCATCCAGGGCGCCCTGCACCGCTTCGAGCAAGCGCTCGGCATCGACCTGGTGCTCGCGCAACTGGCGCGCCTGCTTGTCGGAGCCTGCGTGCTCGAAGGAGTCCTTGAGCATACGGGCGATCTCGCCATCGGTCAGGCCGTAGGACGGCTTGACCTGGATGCTCGACTCCACGCCCGAGCCCAGCTCGCGGGCCGCGACGCTGAGCAGGCCGTCGGCATCGACCTGGAAGGTCACGCGGATCTTCGCCGCACCGGCCACCATCGCCGGGATGCCACGCAGCTCGAAGCGGGCTAGCGAACGACAGTCGCTGATCAGCTCGCGCTCGCCCTGCAGGACGTGAATCATCATGGCCGACTGGCCATCCTTGTAGGTGGTGAACTCCTGGGCACGAGCCACGGGAATCGTGGTGTTGCGCGGAATCACCTTTTCCATCAGCCCGCCCATGGTCTCAAGACCCAGCGACAGCGGGATGACGTCCAGAAGTAACAATTCGCCACCTTCGCGGCGATTACCGGCCAGGGTGTCGGCCTGGATCGCGGCGCCAATGGCCACGACCTGGTCAGGATCGATCGAGGTCAGCGGAGTGCGGCCGAACAGCGTGCCGACGGCTTCGCGTACACGCGGCACGCGGGTCGAGCCACCGACCATCACCACGGCACCGACCTCTTCCAGCTCGACACCGCTGTCGCGCACGGCGCGGCGGCAGGCCTTGAGGCTGCGGGCGATCAGTGGCTCGATCATGGCTTCGAAGGCGGCACGGCTGAGCTCAGCCTGCCAGGCGCCGTGGGCGACGCTGACGGTGTCGGCATCGGTCAAGGCTTCCTTGGCGGCACAGGCCGTCTGCAGCAGTTGGCGCTGGGTAGCCGGGTCGAGATCGGCGGACAGACCGGCCTGCTCGATGATCCAGCCAGCGATGGCGTGATCGAAGTCATCGCCACCCAGGGCAGTGTCCCCCCCCGTGGCCAGCACTTCGAAGACGCCCGCGGTCAGGCGCAGGATCGAGATATCGAAGGTGCCGCCCCCCAGGTCGAAGATCGCCACCACGCCTTCAGCGTTCTGGTCCAGGCCATAGGCCACGGCGGCAGCGGTCGGCTCGTTGAGCAGGCGCAGCACGCTCAGGCCGGCCAGGCGCGCCGCGTCCTTGGTGGCCTGGCGCTGGGCATCGTCGAAATAGGCCGGCACGGTGATGACCGCGCCCACCAGCTCGCCACCGAGGGTTTGCTCGGCGCGCAGGCGCAGGACCTTGAGAATGTCGGCCGACACCTCCACCGGGCTCTTCGGCCCCTGGACAGTGTCGATGAATGGCATGTGCGATTCACCGCCAACGAAGCGGTAAGGCAGTTGCTCGCCCAGTTGCTTGACGTCGGCAAGACCGCGACCCATCAGGCGCTTGACCGAAAGCACGGTGTTCAGCGGGTCGCTGGAGGCTGCGTCACGAGCGTCCTGGCCGACGTCGCAGTGCCCTGGCAAATAGCGCACGGCGGACGGCAGGATGACATTGCCCTGGGCGTCGGGCAGGGGCTCGCTGCGACCGCTGCGCACTGCAGCGACGAGAGAGTTGGTGGTACCCAGGTCGATACCCACCGCCAGGCGACGCTGGTGCGGCTGGGGGCTCTGACCGGGTTCGGCGATCTGCAGTAGGGCCATGCTTATCTGAATACCTTAGGCGTCATCACGGGCAACGCCGGGGTTAATCGTCGAGGCGCTCTTCGAGTTGGCGCACTTCTTGGGCGAGCTTGTCGAGGAACTGCATGCGGCGCATCAGGCGCTCGGCCTTGTCACGCTCGGCAGCTTGATCCCAGCAGGCGGCGAAATCCTCGTTGAGCGTGTCCTGGGCGACCTTCAGGCGCTTCTTGAACACAGCAACACCGTCGAGGTCGGCTTCGTCCTGCAGCTCTTCGAGTTCTTCACGCCACTGCATCTGCTGCAGCAGGAAGTCGGGGTCGTGGACCGTGACTTCCTGGGGCACTTCGTGGCCGCTGACGGCCAGCAGGTAACGCGCACGACGCGGCGCGCTGCGCAGCGTCTGGTAGGCGTCGTTGAGTGCTGCGGACTTTTCCAGGGCGACACGCTGCTCACGCTCGGAGGCGTCGGCAAAGCGGTCTGGATGGACCTCGCGGGCCAGCTCACGATAACGGGTGGCCAGCTTGTCGAGGTCCAGGCGAAAGCCCGGCTGCAGGTCGAACAGGGCGAAATGGCAAGGAGTACCCACGTCAAGCCTCAGACATTGAAGCTTTCGCCGCAGCCACACTCACCGCGCACGTTGGGGTTGTTGAACTTGAAGCCTTCGTTCAACCCTTCCTTGACGAAATCCAGCTCGGTGCCATCGAGATACACCAGGCTTTTCGGGTCGATGATGACCTTCACGCCATGGTTCTCGAACACCTGGTCCTCGTCGGCCAGCTCGTCGACGAACTCCAGCACGTAGGCCAGGCCCGAGCAGCCGGTGGTGCGCACGCCCAGGCGAATGCCTTCACCCTTGCCGCGCCCGTCGAGGGAGCGGCGAATGTGGTTGGCGGCGGCTTCTGTCATGCTGATAGCCATCGGAACTCCTTACCTCGCGGCGACTTAGATCAAGCCTTTCTTCTGCTTGTAATCGCGAACGGCTGCCTTGATGGCATCTTCGGCGAGTACCGAGCAGTGGATCTTGACCGGCGGCAACGCCAGTTCTTCGGCCAGCTGGGTGTTCTTGATGGTTTCGGCTTCGTCCAGGGTCTTGCCCTTCATCCACTCGGTGGCCAGGGAGCTGGAGGCGATGGCCGAACCGCAGCCGTAGGTCTTGAACTTGGCATCTTCGATGATGCCTTGCTCGTTGACCTTGATCTGCAGACGCATCACGTCACCGCACGCCGGGGCGCCGACCATGCCGGTACCGACGTCCGGGTCTTCGGCGTCCATCTTGCCGACGTTGCGCGGGTTTTCGTAGTGGTCGATGACCTTTTCACTGTATGCCATGGTGCAATTCCTTCCTCATCAGGGAGCCGCTCTTGCTGGCGACTGCTTAGTGGGCGGCCCACTCGATCTTGGAGATGTCGACGCCGTCTTTGTACATGTCCCACAGCGGCGACAGTTCGCGCAGTTTGTTCACGGCCTTGCAGACTTCCTGCGCGGCGTAGTCAACTTCTTCCTCGGTGGTGAAGCGACCGAAGGAGAAGCGGATCGAGCTGTGCGCCAGCTCGTCGTTGCGGCCCAGGGCGCGCAGTACATAAGAAGGCTCGAGCGACGCGGAGGTGCAGGCCGAACCGGACGATACGGCGATGTCCTTGAGCGACATCAGCAGCGACTCGCCTTCGACGTAGTTGAAGCTCAGGTTCAGGTTGTGCGGAACGCGCTGGGTCTGGCTGCCGTTGACGTACAGCTCTTCAAGGTCGGAGACCTGCTTGAAGAAGCGATCGCTCAACGCCTTGATGCGCACGTTTTCAGCGGCCATTTCCTGCTTGGCGATGGCGAAGGCCTCGCCCATGCCCACGATCTGGTGGGTCGGCAGGGTGCCCGAACGCATGCCGCGCTCATGGCCACCGCCGTGAATGATGGCTTCCAGGCGCACACGCGGCTTGCGGCTGACATACAGCGCACCGATGCCCTTCGGGCCGTAGACCTTGTGCGCCGAGAACGACATCAGGTCGACCTTGGTCTTCTGCACGTCGATTTCGACCTTGCCGGCCGACTGCGCGGCATCGACGTGGAACAGCACGCCGCGCGAGCGGGTCAGTTCACCGATGGCGGCGATATCGTTGATCGAGCCGACTTCGTTGTTCACGTGCATCAGCGAGACGAGGATGGTGTCGTCGCGCAGCACGGCCTCGACCATCGCCGGGGTGACGATGCCGTCTTCACCGGGTTCGAGGTAGGTGACTTCGAAACCTTCGCGCTCGAGCTGGCGAGCGGTGTCGAGGACCGCCTTGTGCTCGATCTTGGAGGTGATGATGTGCTTGCCCTTGGTCTGATAGAAGTGCGCGACACCCTTGAGCGCGAGGTTGTCGGACTCGGTGGCACCGCTGGTCCAGACGATTTCGCGCGGGTCGGCATTGATCAGCTCGGCGACCTGGCGGCGGCCATTCTCGACCGCCTCTTCAGCGCGCCAGCCGAACACGTGGGAACGCGAGGCCGGGTTACCGAAGTTTCCGTCGACCAGCAGGCAGTCGGCCATCTTCTGGGCGACGCGGGGATCGACCGGGGTGGTCGCGGAGTAATCGAGGTAGATCGGCAACTTCATTGAGTATCTCCTATCAGGCGTTGGCGTCGCTCGTCGCTGCATCAGTCGACGGCGGACGTCTCAATCTTGTCCAGCTGGGCAACGCGACCGGCGACTCGGCGCAGGTCCTGGCGCTGGGCGACTTCCTGCACCTCGCGGCGCATGACGAGGTCGGACAGGCTGATGCCGCTGAGGAATTCGTGGATCTGCTGGCTGAGATCGCACCACAGGTGGTGGGTCAGGCAGGTATCACCGGCGTGGCAATCCCCGAGGCCTTGGCAGCGAGTGGCATCTACCGACTCGTTGACCGCGTCGATTACCTGCGCCACCTGGATGGTTTCCATGCCCCGCGACAGCTGGTAGCCGCCACCCGGACCGCGCACGCTGGAAACCAGACTGCTGCGGCGCAGCTTGGCGAACAGCTGTTCCAGATAGGAGAGGGAGATGCCCTGGCGCTCGGAAATGTCGGCCAAGGATACCGGCCCATGCTGCGCGTGCAACGCCAGGTCGAGCATGGCGGTGACGGCGTAACGGCCTTTGGTAGTCAATCGCATGGCTATGGGTACCACGGGAGTTACAGGATGTGTGCGAGTATGCGATTCCCGAGCATTTAAGTCAACTATAAGACCTAGTGCTTTAGTCGGGTTTGCACGCGGGAAGCGGGCGCGATGATAGCAGACAAGGGGCGCGAGCACACGCCCCGTGTATCAGCCCGGCGTAATCAATGCGACGGAGTGTCGCTCTGCGCAGCCTGCTTGACCTCGGCGAAGTCCTCTTCCGGCAGGGCCGGCAAGGCCTTGGCACAGTAGTCACTGCCCAGGTTGGTCAGCGCCCCGCACATGCCCTCCAGGCGCTCGTCGACCGCCTGCAGGTGGTCGAGCATCTGGCCGATGGCGCGCGCCACCGGGTCGGGCATGTCGCCACTGACGCCGTAGGCATCGAAGCCGATCTTCTCGGCCATGGCCTTGCGCTTGGCCTCGACCTCGCTGTCTTCGGTCTTGACGATGATCCGCCCCGGGATCCCGACTGCCGTGGCACCGGCCGGCACGGCCTTGGTCACCACCGCATTGGAGCCGATCTTGGCCCCGGCGCCCACCGTGAACGGGCCGAGCACCTTGGCGCCCGCCCCCACCACTACGCCGTTTTCCAGGGTCGGGTGTCGCTTGCCCTTGTTCCAGCTGGTGCCGCCGAGGGTCACGCCCTGATAGAGCGTCACATCATCGCCGATCTCGGCGGTCTCGCCGATGACGATGCCCATGCCATGATCGATGAAGAAACGCCGGCCGATGGTGGCGCCGGGGTGGATCTCGATGCCGGTCATCCAGCGCCCGAAGTTCGACACCAGGCGCGCCAGCCACTTGAAGTCTCGCTTCCACAGGGCATTGCCCAGGCGATGCAGCCAGATGGCATGCATCCCGGGGTAGCAGGTCAGCACCTCGAAGGCATTGCGTGCCGCGGGGTCACGATGAAACACACTCTGGATATCTTCACGCAGACGCTCGAACATTGTTTCTAGTCCTTCCGCTTGTGCGCATCACCCCGGGCGACTTTCTGAGTCTCGGTGAGGATGCCGCGCAAAATGCTCATTTCCGAACGATTGACCGAGCTGCGCCCATACAACCGGCGCAGACGCGCCATCAGGTGCTTGGGCTTTTCAGGGTCGAGGAAGCTGATGTCCACCAGGGTCTTTTCCAGGTGTTCGTAGAACAGCTCCATTTCGTCCAGGGTGGCCAGCTCGTCGCTGGCATCGACCTTCTCGACCTTCGCCGGCGCACCTTGCGCCGCCAGCCATGCGGTGCGCACCTCGTAGGCGAGCACCTGGACTGCGGCAGCAAGATTCAGCGAGCTGAAGTCGGGGTTCGATGGAATGTGCACGTGGAAGTGACATCGCTGCAGTTCGTCATTGGTCAGGCCTGCATGTTCGCGACCGAACACCAGGGCGATCTCCTCGCCGGCGGCCGCACGCGCGACGCTCTGCACCCCGCATTCGCGCGGGTCGAGCATCGGCCACGGCATGCTGCGGTCACGGGCGCTGGTACCAATCGCCAGACTGCAGCCAGCCAGCGCCTGCTCGAGCGTATCGACCACAACGGCACCGTCCAGCACATCGTCGGCGCCGGAGGCACGAGCGCTGGCGTCCGCAGCGGGGAAATCCAGTGGCTGAACCAGCACCAGGCGCGACAAGCCCATGTTTTTCATGGCACGAGCAGCGCCGCCGATGTTGCCGGGGTGGCTGGTATTGACCAGAACAACACGAATATTCTGCAGCAAGGTGTCGAGCTCACGGATGCCTATAAAGGGGGGAACGATCTTACCTAAGCGACGGGCGTAACGCCACGAATGCGAATGTCACCCTTCTGCCGGAACAGTTTTCTGATAGACTATGCGGCTTTCTTCTTTAACATCTCCAGGTGAAACGCCCATGCAGCCTATGCTGAATATCGCCCTGCGCGCCGCTCGCAGCGCCAGTGAACTGATTTTCCGCTCCATCGAACGCCTGGACAGCATCAAGGTCGACGAGAAAGAGGCCAAGGACTACGTCTCCGAGGTCGATCGCGCCGCCGAGCAGACCATCGTCAACGCCCTGCGCAAGGCTTACCCGAACCACTCGATCCAGGGTGAAGAGACTGGCCTGCACGCCGGCTCCGGCGAGGAAGGCAAGGACTACCTGTGGATCATCGATCCGCTGGACGGCACCACCAACTTCCTGCGTGGCGTTCCGCACTTCGCGGTCAGCATCGCCTGCAAATACCGCGGCCGTCTCGAGCACGCGGTCATCGTCGACCCGGTCCGCCAGGAAGAATTCACCGCCAGCCGCGGTCGTGGCGCCCAGCTCAACGGTCGTCGCCTGCGCGTCAGCTCGCGCACCAGCCTGGAAGGCGCCCTGCTGGGTACCGGCTTCCCGTTCCGCGACAACCAGATGGCTGACCTGGACAACTACCTCGGCATGTTCCGCGCCCTCACCGGCCAGACCGCCGGCATCCGCCGCGCCGGCTCCGCCGCCCTGGACCTGGCCTACGTTGCTGCAGGCCGCTTCGACGCCTTCTGGGAGTCGGGCCTGTCCGAGTGGGACATGGCTGCAGGCGTACTGCTGATCCAGGAAGCAGGCGGCCTGGTGAGCGACTTCAACGGTGGCCACGACTTCCTCGACAAAGGCCACATCGTTGCCGGCAACATCAAGTGCTTCAAGGCGGTGCTGACTGCGATCCAGCCGCACCTGCCAGAGAACCTGAAGCGCTGAGCCAAGGCTCCAGATGCAAAAAAGCACCCCTCGGGGTGCTTTTTTTATGCCTGTTTTCCACAACCCTGCCGACCCGCAATGGGGCCGGCACACAGGTCACTGCCCTGGCTGTGCCTGGCTCAGTATCAGCTTGCCATTCTTGTCCAGCGGGATGGTCGAGCCTGGCTCGTGATCCATCTTCACCACACCCGCCTGATCACCGATGGTGTACTTCACGGTGTAACCCACCACCTTGTCGCTGACGTCGTTGACCGTGTTGCAGCGCGTTTGCGTGGTGGTGTAGGTATCACGCTCCTGCATGCCCTCCTGCACCTTGTTGCCGGCATAACCGCCACCGACCGCACCGGCCACCGTGGCGATCTTCTTGCCGGTGCCGCCACCGATCTGGTTACCCAGCAGCCCCCCGGCCAAGGCGCCCACCACGGTACCGGCGATCTGGTGCTGGTCCTGCACCGGACGCTGGCGCGTCACGGTCACGTCCTTGCACACTTCGCGCGGTGTCTTCACCTGTTGCTTGATCGGCTGTACGTCAGTGACCTGGGCATATTCCGGCCCTTTGTTCACCAAGCTGTAGGTCGCCACAGCACCTCCGGCTGTAACACCGACAGCACCCAGAACCGCACCCACCAGCATTGATTTGTTCACGTGGAATCTCCTGATCATACCCGCGGGACATTGCCCGCCTTCTCCCTGCCTTGGAGCAAAAAAAAAGGCGCGAGTTCAACACTCGCGCCTCCCTTTACGCCAAACGGCGCAGGACACGCCCTTACGGACGGTCGTCCACACCCTCGGCCTTGACCGGCGGGATCAGGTCTTCGCTGTTCAGGTTCAGCCAGATCAGCACCACGTTGGCGATGTAGATCGACGAATAGGTACCCGCCATGACACCGATGAACAGGGCCAGGGAGAAGCCGAACAGGTTGTCGCCACCGAAGAACAGCAGCGCAGCGATCGCCAGCAAGGTGGACACCGACGTGGCGATGGTACGCAGTAGGGTCTGGGTGGTCGAGACGTTGATGTTCTCGATCAGCGAGGCCTTGCGCATCACGCGGAAGTTCTCACGCACCCGGTCGAACACGACGATGGTGTCGTTGAGCGAGTAGCCGATGATCGCCAGCACCGCCGCCAGCACCGTCAGGTCGAAGGTGATCTGGAAGAACGAGAGGATGCCCACGGTCACGATCACGTCGTGCACCAGCGAGACGATCGCCCCCACCGCGAACTTCCACTGGAAGCGAAACGCCAGGTAGATCAGTACCCCGCCCAACGCCAGCAGCATGCCCAGGCCGCCCTGGTCACGCAGTTCTTCACCGACCTGCGGGCCGACGAACTCGACACGCTTGACGGTGGCCGGGTTGTCGCCGCCCACTTTCTGCAGCGCCTGGGCAACCTGATTGCCCAGTTGCGGGTCGTCGCCAGGCATGCGCACCAGCAGGTCGGTGGTGGCACCGAAGCTCTGCACGATGGCCTCGTGGAAGCCGGACTCGACCAGCTCGGCACGCACCGCCTTGAGGTCGGCCGGACGCTCGTAGGTCAGCTCGATGAGCGTACCGCCGGTGAAGTCCAGGCCGAAGTTCAAGCCCTTGTGCCACCAGCTGAACAGCGCCAGTACGGTCAACAGGACAGTGACGGCGAACGCAACGTTGCGCACGCCCATGAAGTTGATGGTTTTCATCGCAGCTCCCTCAAACCCACAGCTTCTTGATGTCACGCCCGCCACAGGTCAGGTTGACCATTGCGCGGGTCACCATGACGGCGGTGAACATCGAGGTGAAAATCCCGAGGGACATGGTGACCGCGAAGCCTTTGACCGGGCCAGTACCCATGGCGAACAGGATGCCGCCGACCAGCAGGCTGGTCAGGTTGGCGTCGATGATCGCGGTGTAGGCACGGTTGAAGCCTTCGTGGATGGCACGCTGCACCGACATGCCGTTTTTCAGCTCCTCGCGAATCCGCGAGAAGATCAGCACGTTGGCGTCGACCGCCATACCCATGGTCAACACGATACCGGCGATACCCGGCAGGGTCAGGGTCGCGCCCAGCAGCGACATCAGCGCCAGCAGCAGCACCATGTTGCCCGTCAGGGCGATGGTGGCGATCACGCCGAAGCCACGGTAGATGGCGATGATGAACAGCGAGACGAACAGCATGCCCCACAGCGACGCATCGACACCCTTGGTGATGTTGTCGGCACCCAGGCTCGGGCCGATGGTACGCTCTTCAGCGAAGTACATCGGCGCTGCCAGACCACCGGCACGCAGCAGCAGGGCCAGCTCCGACGACTCGCCCTGGCCGTTCAGGCCAGTGATGCGGAACTGGCTGCCCAGCGGCGACTGGATGGTCGCCAGGCTGATGATCTTCTTCTCTTCCTGGAAGCTCTGTACCGCCACTTCCTTCTCGACGCCGTCGACGGTCTGCTTGACGTAGCGGGTCACCGGCTTCTGCTCGATGAAGATCACCGCCATGCTGCGACCGACGTTGCTGCGCGTGGCGCGGCTCATCAACTCGCCGCCGTGGCCGTCCAGGCGGATGTTCACCTGCGGACGACCGTGCTCGTCGAAGCTCGCCTGGGCATCGGTGACCTGGTCACCGGTGATGATCAAGCCACGCTCGACCGCAGCCGAACGGTTGCCATCACGGAACTCGAAGACCTCGGTAGTCGCTTTCGAAGCACCTGGCTCAGCGCCGAAGCGGAACTCGAGGTTGGCGGTCTTGCCGAGAATACGCTTGGCTTCGGCCGTGTCCTGCACGCCGGGCAGCTCGACCACGATACGGTTGGCGCCCTGGCGCTGAACCAGCGGCTCGGCCACGCCCAGCTCGTTCACACGGTTGCGGACGGTGGTCAGGTTCTGCTTGATGGAGTATTCGCGGATTTCGGCGACCTTGGCCTGGGTCAGCGCCAGACGCAGCACGGAGAGCTCGTTGCGCTCGGTGGTGGTGATATCGAAATCATTGAAATTCTTGCGGACCAGGTCACGCGCCTGTTCGCGGGTAGCATCGTCGGAGAAGCCCAGCATGATGCTGCCGTCCTGCTGGGGCAGGCTACGGTAGCGCACGCGCTCTTTGCGCAGCAGGGTCTTCACTTCGCCGTCGTAGACCTTCAGGCGGGCACTCATGGCCTTGTCCATGTCCACTTCCAGCAGGAAGTGCACACCACCGGAGAGGTCCAGGCCCAGCTTCATCGGGCTGGCCCCCAGGTTGCGCAGCCACTGCGGGGTGGTCTGGGCCAGGTTCAGTGCGACGACGTAGTCGTCACCCAGGGTCTTGCGCACCACATCCTTGGCCGGCAGTTGGTCTTCCTGGTTGGTCAGGCGCACCAGCGCACTGCCCTTCTCGCCCAGGCTGCCACCCTTGACGGTGATACCGGCATCAACCAGCGCCTTGGTAGCGCGGTCGAGGTCGGCCTGGCTCACGTGCAGCGCGGAACTTGCACCGCTGATCTGCACCGCCGGGTCATCCGGGTAGAGGTTGGGAGCGGAATAAATAAAGCCGACCGCCAGTACCACCAGGATCAGCAGGTATTTCCACAGAGGGTATTTGTTCAGCATCACGCCGCCCGTTCAAGACGCGGGGCGCTTTGCGCGCCCCGACTGGAAAAAATGAAACCGGTAACTCAGATAGCCTTGAGCGTACCTTTTGGCAGGGTGGCCGCGATGGCACCCTTCTGGAACTTCAGCTCGACGTTGTCGGACACTTCCAGTACCACGAAATCGTCGGAAACTTTGACAATCTTGCCGGCGATACCGCCGTTGGTGACCACTTCATCACCCTTTTGCAGTGCGCTGAGCAGGTTTTTCTGCTCTTTGGCGCGCTTGGCCTGCGGGCGCCAGATCATCAGGTAGAAGATGACCAGGAAGCCGACCAGGAAGATCCACTCGAAGCCGGTACCAGCTGGGCCGGCGGCAGGGGCTGCAGCGTCCGCGTAAGCGGCGGGAATCAGAAAGCTCATGTAGCACTCCAGTTGCTGAATTTAATTATGTGTGCGAACAGTCAGTCCAAAGGCGGAACGGGAAGTCCGCGCTTGGCATAGAAGGCGTCGACAAAGGCGGCCAATTTACCCTGTTGAATAGCCTCGCGTAAACCGGCCATCAAGCGCTGGTAATGGCGCAAGTTGTGGATGGTATTCAGCATGCTGCTCAACATTTCGCCGCACTTGTCCAGGTGATGCAAATAAGCGCGGGAGAAGTTGGTGCAGGTATAGCAGTCACAGGTCGGATCCAGCGGCGAATCATCGTGGCGATGGAACGCATTGCGGATCTTGATCACCCCTGTATCGACGAACAGATGGCCGTTGCGCGCGTTGCGCGTGGGCATCACGCAGTCGAACATGTCGACGCCGCGGCGCACACCCTCAACCAGATCTTCCGGTTTGCCTACCCCCATAAGGTAACGAGGTTTGTCAGCAGGCATTTGTGCCGGCAGGTAATCCAGCACCTTGATCATCTCGTGCTTGGGTTCACCCACCGACAGGCCGCCGATGGCCAGGCCGTCGAAGTCGATGTTGACCAGCGCTTCCAGCGAGCGCATGCGCAAGTCCTGGTACATGCCGCCCTGAACGATGCCGAACAGTGCCGCGGTGTTGTCGCCGTGGGCGTTCTTCGAGCG
>NZ_JBNFMU010000073.1:0-7545 GCF_049942315.1 Pseudomonas wayambapalatensis | reverse complement strand
CGCTCCCACAGGGATTGGGCTGGCCTTTAGATTTTGAGCAAGACAGTTGCTCCTACAAAGGCAGGGTCAGCTGTTCAGTCCACCCATCAGCACGTACTTGATCTCCAGGTAATCCTCCAGGCCGTACTTGGAGCCTTCACGGCCCATGCCCGACTCCTTGATGCCACCAAAGGGCGCCACCTCGGTGGAGATGATCCCTTCGTTGACCCCGACGATCCCGGCCTCCAGGCCCTCGGCCATGCGCCAGACGCGGCCGATGTCGCGGCTGTAGAAGTACGCCGACAGGCCATAGGGCGTGTCGTTGGCCAGGCGCAGGACCTGGGCCTCGTCCTGGAAGCGCAGGCATGCCGCCACGGGGCCGAAGGTCTCCTCGCTGGCGATCAGCATGTCCGCCGTGGCTTCGGCCAGCACTGTCGGCTCGTAGAAAGTGCCGCCCAACGCATGCCGACGGCCACCACAGAGCAGGCGCGCGCCGTGCTCGAGCGCGTCGCCCACGTGCTGCTCCACCTTGGCCAGCGCCGCAGCGTTGATCAGCGGGCCTTGCTCGGTCTCGCCCTGCAGCGCATCACCGACGCGCAAGGCTTGCACGGCTTCGGCAAGCTTGCGGGTGAAGGCTTCGTACACACCGTCCTGGATATAGAAGCGGTTGACACACACGCAGGTCTGCCCGGTATTGCGGAACTTCGAGGCCATGGCCCCGCGCACGGCGGCGTCGAGGTCGGCGTCGTCGAAGACAATGAACGGGGCATTGCCGCCCAGCTCCAGCGAGACCTTTTTCAAGGTGTCGGCGGCCTGGCGCATCAGCAGCTTGCCAGTGCGGGTGGAGCCGGTGAACGACAGCTTGCGCACCACGGTCGAGGCCTGCAGCGCGCCGCCGATGGCCGGGGCGTCGCCGGAAACGATGTTGAACACACCTGCCGGTACGCCGGCCTGCTCGGCCAGCAGCGCCAGGGCGAAGGCTGACAGTGGCGTCTCTTCGGAGGGCTTGAGGATCAGCGTGCAGCCGGCCGCCAGGGCTGGGCCGACCTTGCGGGTGACCATCGCCAGGGGGAAGTTCCATGGCGTGATCGCCGCTACCACGCCGATCGGCTCCTTGGTCACCAGCACCCGCGCGTCGGCCTTGGGCGTGGGAATGATATCGCCGTACACACGCCGGCCTTCCTCGGCGAACCATTCGAGAAAGCTCGCTGCATAGGCCACTTCGCCCTTGGCTTCGGCCAGCGGCTTGCCTTGCTCACGGCTGAGCAGGGCGGCGAGAGCGTCGCGTTGCTCGAGCATCAGTTCGGACCAGCGGCGCAGGATCTGCGCACGTTCCTTGGCCAGCTTGCCGCGCCAGGCGGGCAGGGCACGTTCGGCGGCGGCGATGGCCGCCTGGGTTTCCTCGGCGCCGCCGCGCGGCACCTGAGCCAGGGTTTCGCCCGTGGCCGGGTTGATCACGGGATAGGTGGCGCCGCCACTGAGCCATTGCCCATCGATGTAGTGTCCGGTCTTGAGCAGCGTCCTCATGCCACTGCCTCCTGGATCGCGAAGTCGCCGCGTGGCGGGCGGCCGACACGCAGGATGCGCTTGCCGGCGGTGTAGTCGTTGATCAGGTCGCAGGGCGTGTAGTTGCGCTGCAGTTCGTACAGATCCTCTTCGTCCAGACGCATGTCCAGTGCTGCCAGGGCGCTGTCGAACTGCGCCGTGGAGTCCGCGCCGACCAGCATGCTGTCCACGCCAGGGTGCTGCAGGACCCAGGCCTGGGCTACCTGAGCGTTGGACACGCCGTGACGCTGGGCCACGCGCTGCACCGAGCGGGCGATGGCGAACGAGGCTTCGTCGCTGTACATCTGCTGGGTGAAGAAATCGGTCTGGTTGCGCGTCGACTGCACGTCGCCGGTCAGCAGGCCGCGGGCCAGCGGGCTGAACACGGAGACGCCCAGGCCCTGGTCGCGGCAGAACGGAATCATCTCGCGTTCTTCTTCACGGTAGGCGCAGTTGAGCTGCAACTGCATGTTGATCGGTTTGGCCCAGCCATGGCGCTCGCAGGCCAGGAGGATTTTCGCCAGTTGCCCGGTGAGCATGGTCGAGACCCCGATGTAGCGGGCCTTGCCGGCGCGGACGATGTCGTTGAGCGCCTCCATGGTTTCTTCGACGGGGGTGTTCACATCGAAGAAATGCAGCATGTAGACGTCGAAGTAATCCATGCCGGCGCGCTGCAGCGAGGCGTCGATGCCGTCGAGGATGTGCTTGCGCGAATGGCCGCTGGCGTTGATGCCGTTGCGGGTGCCGTAGCCGACCTTGGTGGTCACCACCACGTCGTCACGACGTACCAGGCGCTTGAGGATGCGCCCGACCACTTCCTCGCCGACACCAGCGGAATAGAAATCGGCCAGGTCGATGAAGTTCACCCCCTTGTCCAGCGCGTGGCGCACGATCGGCTCGCTGGCCGCTTCGTCGAAGATCCACGGCTTCCACTGCGGAGTGCCCATGTTCATGGTGCCGAGGCACAGCTTGGAGACTTGCAGGCCGGAGTGGCCCAGACGGATGTATTGCATGGTCGGACCTCAGGCTTTCGGGGTGTAGAAGGGGTTGGCGATCTGGTTGACCACATCGGCCAGCTGCGCGCGGGCCGGCAGGCCCTGGAGGGCGGCGCGGATCGCGGTGCGGCAGGCGTTGTAGTTGTTCAGGTAGACGGCATCGAGGTCGTCGCAGGCCGGGTTGACCCAGTTGGCGGTGATGATGGCCCATTCGTCCTCGGCTTCGGCCGGCAGGGTGCCGTCGAGCAGGGCTTCGGTGACCGCCTTGGCGATACCGGCCTGGGACGCGCCCCAGGTGGCGTTGGCGTGCAGGTCGCCGCCGATCACCGCCTTGTTGACGTACAGGGTCATGGGTTTGACCGGGATGTTCGGCTGGGCGATGACCATGAACGGGCAGTGGCCCTGGCTGGGAGAGGCCAGGCTGTTGGCGAAGGCCTGGCCGGCCGGGCCGTTGCGTGGCCCCATCATGATGTTGATGTGCGCGGCGTTGACGCCGGGGCCTTCGAAACCTTCGCCGATGTACAGGGCAAGTTGCTTCATGAAAAAACCTCGATCACTCACAGGAGAACGAAGCCTCGGCGGCGCCTGCCGCGCGAGGCGCGAAATCAGGTGCTCGTTACGCAACAAGGGCGAAGGGGTATCTGCAATGCAGGCATGGTGCGACGCTCTTTGTTGTTGTTGGGCGAGCCGTGCTGGCGGGGCCAGTCGTGAGGATTTGTATCAGGCGGGGAGCGCGGGGCAGTAGGGAGAAGAAATCAAGGGGGTATGAGGGCAAGTCATAGCGCCGGTTTTACTGGCATGAGGGCAACGGCAAGTGATCGATGCCGAGGTGAGTTCAGCTGGCGCTGAGGCTGACGCGGTTGCGGCCGCTGTGCTTGGCCGCATACAGGGCGCGGTCGGCCTTGCTCAAGGCGTCTGCTGGGTCGTCCTCGCCGCCAGGCCAGCAGGCGACACCGAGCGAGATGGTCACGGCACCGACCGGCTCGAGGGGTGTGTCCTGCACCACCCGGCGCAGGCGTTCGGCAACGCTTTGCGCGACTTCCAGGCTGGCACCGGGCAGCAGCATGAGAAACTCCTCGCCACCGGTGCGGCACAGCACATCGCCTTCGCGGCAACAGGTGCGCATCAGCTCGGCCAGCGAGCGCAGCACCTGGTCGCCAACATCGTGACCGTATTGATCGTTGATGCGCTTGAAGTGATCGATATCCAGGACGATGACACAGAAGGTGCGATTATCGGCCTGCAGCAGCGACAGGCTCAGGTCCAGGCGGCGACGGTTGCCAAGGCCGGTGAGCGGGTCGGTCTGCGCATCGCGGTTCAGGCGCCCGATGCGCTCCTGCAACAGGTTCAACCCGAACAGCAGGGCGCGCTTGAGCTCGGCAGCCTCGAAATACCAGGCTCGCACGGCATGGATGCGTTCGTGGGTGTCGGCCTTGTCCAGGCCGCGGGCGCCGGCAGCCAGTTGCCAGAGTGGCCGGGTGATGGTCAGCGCGAGCGACCACAGGGCAAGGCCGCCGAGCAAGGCGAGGGGGACGGAAATGCCGACCACGTTGAGGATCAGCCGTTGCGACGGTTGCACGGTCTTGGTCAGCGGCTGCTGGGCGACGATGGTCCAGCCGCTGACTGGCACCGTGGCGAAACCTGCGACCATCTCGACCCCCAGGCTGTTGGTGAACTGCCGGGTGCCGCTGTCTTTGTTGTGCAGTTGATCGATCATGGGGTTGTCCTTAACCACCGTGCCTACCCGTTCGGCGTCCGGGTGATAGAGCAGGCGGCGGTTGTGATCGACCACGTAGAGATAGGAGCCATCCTGGTAGAAGTGTTCGCCCAGCAGGCTGTTGAGGATGTTGTGTTGGCGCAGGTAGAGGCTGCCGCCGACATACCCGAGGTAGCGGCCGTCCTCGGCGAAGATCGGCTGCGAGGCGACCACCACGAGGTTGTTGGCCTTGGAAATGAACGGCGTCGAGATCAGCGCCCGGCGTTCGCGCAGCGCTTCCAATGCCCCCGGCGTCTCCATGCGCTGTCCGAGCATGGTGCGCAGGGGCGCGGGCGAGACCGCTCGCAGGATACCTTCACTGTCGACGAAGAAGGTGGAGTTGAAGGCATTGCTCTGGGCCAGCAGGCGTTCACTTTCGCGTTGCAGGCGGGCCGTGTCGTCAAGCATCCCTTCGCTGTTCTCGGCACTGAACGCAAGCTGCTTGAGCGCGCCTTCCAGGAACAGTTCGGTGATCGATGCCAGCTTGGCCGCATATACCCAGTTCGATTCCAGCGAGTGATCGATCAGCAGTTGGCGCTGCACCCGGTAGCTGGCGAAATAGCTGGTCAGCAGCATTACCACGGCGGTGAGTGTCGACAACAGGAGGATGAGCGTGCGCAGGTCCAGGCGCAGGCCTTTCTTGGCGTGTGGCAATCTGGAGCTCACTGGCAGGTCGGTTGCAATAACCTTACTCGGAATGTGCGCAGTCAGCTACGGGGCGAAACGATTGGTACAGTTGCCGGCGTCAGCTGCCTGGTTGGCTCAGCGCCGACAGATCGTCTTCTACCTGCTGCATGCGCTCTTCAGCCAATGCCTGCACGTGCTTGTCCTGCGCTGTGGCACGCATCAAACCGGTAAGTTTCTCGCTCAGGCGCTTGCCTTCCTCGCTCTCGCCCAGTTGCCGGGCTTTCTGCGGGTCCTGGGTGGCCGCCACGATGGTGTCGAACTCGGCATCGCTGAAGTTCTTCTCGCTGTAGAGCTTGAACAGGTCCTTGCGTTGGTCCTCGACGGTCAGGTGCTTGTGCAGCACCTCCTTGATCTTGTCCTGCGGCACCTGCGGGTGAGTCATCGCCAGCAGTTGGGCCATGCGCTCGATGTTGTGGTCGTAGGCTTCCTGCAGCGGCAGGTTGGCCAGGATCCGCTCCTCGCGGGTGGGTTTCTGATCGCAGGCGGCGAGGGTGGCGAGCAACAGCAAGGGCAGCAGAAGTTTCGGCAGGCGAGGCATGGAGGGTGGCTCTGGAGGTTCGAGGGAATGAGTTTACTGCAAGGCCTGCAGGCACGGCAGTGTAGGAAATGGCCTAGGCAAGCGTCCTGCGGTGTCACGTTGAGGCTCAACACAGCGTTTTTGACGCGGGGCCTGCTGCACTCGGTTAATACGGGGCGGACCTACCAAGGAGACCTCCATGCATATCGACCATCTGATTGGCGACATCGTCCCAAGACTGCCCTTCGCCTCGTCCGAAGACGCCCAGGCATTTTTGTCGAACTTGGCGGCCGAGGATCAGATTGCCCTGATCTCGGCGCTGTACTTCGGCCGCTCGCATCTTCACAGCGATACTGTCAACGAAGACTACCTGCCGTACCTGCTTTCCGGTGACATGAATCGGTTCTGGGAGCAGGGCAATATTTCACCGAGCGACTTTGCCACCATCCTCTATGAAAAGGGCAGTAACCTGGTCAGCTACTACGACGCGTTCATCCGCGCAACTGACGGATCGGGCTACGACCGTTCGAACTACTGAGCCCTGGGTTGCCCGGGATCAGCTCTTCATCGGATTGCGCAAGCGCACCCAGACGATCGCGGGCAACGCCATCAACAACCATTTGAGGTACTGGTTCACGCCAAAGTGTTCGCAGAGCGTGCCGATGGCCGTGCAGAGCACGACCACCACCACGAACTGAATCATCCTGTTCATCTCGGGGTTTCCGTCGTTGGGAAGGGCGATGGTAAACGATTCGGGCGCTTTCGCTCACAGATACTTGAGCCAACGAATGTCTCGGCGGCGGGCCTTGAATCCGGCGAACTGTCGCACCGGCCAGTACAGGGCCGCCGCCAGCAATGTGGCGACCAACCACAGTGCACCGACGCTATCGAAACCGAAATACTCGCCCTGGTTGTGCCCGAACAGGCCGACGCTGGCCAGGTAGAAGACTTTCAGCGCGTACAGGTGCAGCAGGTAGAAGAACATCGGCGCGCTGCCGAACACGGTCAGCACGCCGATCCAGCGTGCCTGGTCGGCGCGTTCGAAGGCGCGCAGCAGCAACAGGCCGACACCCAGGGTCAGCAGCAGGAACAGCAGCGACGGTGGATACTTGGTGATGTTGAGCAGGCTCATCAGGGTCTGGGTCAGGTCAGGGTAGAGCTGCCACTGGGCCTCGCCATAGCCGTTGACCAGGCGCAGAGCCAGGAAACCAAGCAGCGCGCCGGTGCCGGCGAACAGCAACCGGCGTTGGCGCTGCGCGGTATCGCTACCTTGCGCGAACCATGGCCCCAAGGCGTAGCCCAGGGCGATCACACCGATCCAGGGCAGCAGCGGGTAGGAGGTTCGCAACCGCAGGTTCTGTGACACCTCCAGCCAACCGCGGTCATGCAGGATCGCCCAAGGGGCGTGCATCATTGTGCCGGGTGCGAAGTGCAGGCTGTCGAGCAGGTTGTGGCCAGCGATGATGGCCATACCCAGCGCCATCAACAGCGGGCGCGGCAGCCACACCAGCAGCGACAGCACGATCATGCTCAGGCCGATGGCCCAGATCACTTGCAGGTAGATCACGCTGGGCGGCAGTTGGAAGGTCCAGGCGAAGTTGACCAGGGTGAACTCCAGCACCACGAGAAACAGGCCGCGCTTGAGCAGGAACGCCGAGACATCGCCACGGCCCTGGTGTTTTTCGCCGTAGAGCCAGGCGCTCAGCCCGGTCAGCATGACGAATACCGGGGCGCACAGGTGGGCGAGGGTGCGGCTGGCGAACAGGGCGGGCTCGGTGGTGTCGATGGTCATCGGGTCGCTGACCTGACGATGCAGGAAGAAGGTTTCGCGCACGTGGTCGAGCAGCATGAACAGGATGACCATGCCGCGCAGGGCGTCGATGCTGTGCAGGCGGGGAGAGGGCGGGGTGGATGGCATGGGGCTTGAGGTGAAGTTGAGTTGAATTTGGAATGTTATCTTATATCTCTGCTGTTGTGTTGATTTGCCGGGCCCTATCGCGGGACCAGCCCGCTCCCACAGATTCTTCACTGATCCAGTGGGAGCGGGCTGGTCCCGCGATAGGGCC
>NZ_JBNFMU010000072.1:0-1773 GCF_049942315.1 Pseudomonas wayambapalatensis | reverse complement strand
ATCCCCACGCACTGCCCGGCGTAAAGCGCCGCGACATTCGCCCCCTGGGCCATGTCGCGGCGCTGCTGCACGCGATTGCCCAGCACGAAGAAGGTGGCGCCCAGCTTTTGCCGGCGCAGGTAATCAGCGAGCAGATCCGTGTTGCTGCCGACCGGGCCGGGGCCGCCGACGAACGTCAGCAGGAACATCCGATCGTTGAGTTCATCGCCATTGCGCTCGCGGCTAGACAACCGCTCGATCTCGCTGCTGGTCTGTGGAAACAACGCTGCCTTGCGCAACTGTTCGTCGAGGTAGCGGACATTGAACTGATGACTGGGCTCGACCCACTGCTTGTAGAATTCGCCGACATCTGTAGCGAACGTTGCCGAACGCGTACGCAAATCCGCCATCGAGTCCAGCGGATAGCAGAACGAGGCATCCTGCTCGCAACTGAGCTGGGCCTGCTGGAAGTTTTCCCACAACCGCTGCCACATGCGCGCACGCACCGAACGGATCACCGCCAGGTTGATCTGCCGCAGCCCCAGGCGCGCCGCCAGAGCGCGCTCATCGAGCATCTCGCTTTCATGCAGCACCTGGGCGAAGGAGAGGATCTGTGCGCGCGATGCCACGTCGAACAGCACCGGGCTGTCGAGCTGCTCGGGCCAATGGCTGCGGTCGAAGCTGACGGAATTGGACGGGGCGGCCTGCACAGCCAGGCTGAACAACCCGGCCAGCACGGCGAAGGCGATGCGCACGATCGGTTCTCCCTAAACGGATGATGCGCACTATAGCGCCTGCCCTGGCGATGGTCTGTGACTATCGTCAGCATAGTTTGGCGTTGCCCTGCTGGCCCCGTAGAATCGTCGCCGACGATTTCAGGAGCCGACCCCATGCTGACGGTGATTTCCCCCGCCAAGACCCTCGACTACGACACCCCGCCGGTAACCCAGCGCCACACCCTGCCGCAGTACCTGGACGATTCGCAGACGTTGATCACCCAACTGCGCGAGCTGTCGCCGACCCAGATCGCCGAGCTGATGCACCTGTCCGACAAGCTCGCCGGCCTCAATGCCGCGCGCTTCGGCAGTTGGACTCCAGACTTCACCCCCGCCAACGCCAAGCAGGCGCTGCTGGCGTTCAAGGGCGATGTGTACACGGGCCTGGACGCCGAAACCCTTGGCGAAGACGATTTCAGCTACGCCCAGCAACACCTGCGCATGCTCTCGGGCCTCTATGGGCTGCTGCGCCCACTGGACCTGATGCAGCCCTATCGCCTGGAAATGGGCACCAAGCTCGCCAACGCACGCGGCAAGGACCTCTACGCCTTCTGGGGCACGCGCATCAGCGAATGGCTGAACCAGGCCCTGGCCGAACAGGGCGATGACCTGCTGCTGAACCTGGCCAGCAACGAGTACTTCAGTGCCGTGAAGAAGAACGCCCTGAATGCGCGGGTGATCAACGTCGACTTCAAGGACCTGAAGAACGGCCAGTACAAGATCATCAGCTTCTACGCCAAGAAGGCCCGCGGCCTGATGAGCCGCTTCGTGATCCAGGAGCGCATCAACGATCCCGAGCAGCTCAAGCGCTTCGATGTGCAGGGGTACTACTACAGCGCCGAGCAATCGAAGCCTGACCACCTGGTGTTTCTGCGCGATCACCCGGCTGACTAGCCCTGGAGCTTGTAGGGGCAACTGTCTTGCTCAAAATTTAAAGGCCAGCCCAATCTCCCTGTGTATCGGGCTTGCCCGCGAACACGGGCGCAGCCCGTGCCAGGCACCGCGGTGTGCTTTTCGA
>NZ_JBNFMU010000071.1:0-2538 GCF_049942315.1 Pseudomonas wayambapalatensis | reverse complement strand
GGCAAGCGCCGGTCATCAGCGGCCAGAAGAACTCCCACACCGACACGTCGAAGCTGAACGGGGTCTTCTGCAGCACCCGGTCCCCGGTAGTCAGGCCATAAGCCTGCTGCATCCAGCACAAGCGGTTGGTCAACGCCCGGTGGCGGTTGCCCGCGCCCTTGGGCTTGCCGGTGGAGCCGGAGGTGTAGATCACGTAGGCCAGGTTCTCGCCAGTGACTTCGATCACCGGTGCCTGCTCGGCATAGCCGCTCAGTGGCTGGTCGAGCAGCAGGCACTCCAGGCCCTGCGGCAGCGGCAACTGCTCGCGCAGGTGCGACTGGGTCAGCAGCAGTTCGATGCCGCTGTCCTCGATCATGTAGGCCAGGCGCTCGCGCGGGTATTCCGGGTCCAGCGGCACGTAGGCGCCACCGGCCTTGATCACCGCCAGCAGCGCCACGACCATTTCCACGCTGCGCTCGGCCGCCACCCCCACCAGCACATCCGGGCCCACGCCTGCCGCCTGCAGGCGGTGCGCCCACTGGTTGGCCAGGGCATCGAGCTGGCGGTAGCTGAGCTGACGCTCGCCGAACACCAGCGCCGTAGCCTCCGGCGTGGCCTCGACCTGGCGCTGGATCAGCGCCTGGACGCTGTGCTCCAGCGGGTACTCGACCGCCGTGGCGTTCCACACCTCCAACGGCAAGGCACGCTCATGGGCGTCGAGCATCGACACCTCGCCCAAGGCCCGTGTGGCCGACACGGCCAGGCCTTCCAGCAGCAGGCCCAGGTGCGCGGCCAGGCGCTCGATGGTCGCCGCCTCGAAGCTGTCGCCGTCGTAGCTGTAGTGCAGCAGCAGGCTCGTCCCCTGGTTGACCGCCAGGGTCAGCGGGTAGCTGGTCTGCTCGTGGTTGCTCACCGCGTCGAAGCGCAGCGCCTCGGGCGCGGCCTGCTCCAGCACTTCAGAGACCGGGAAATTCTCGAACACCAGCAGCGTGTCGAACAGGGCGCCACCGCCCTGCCCTGCCAGGCGCTGGATCTCGTACAACGGCGCATGCTCGAACTCGCGCAGCGCCAGGTTGCGCGCCTGTACGGCCTGCAGCCAGTCGGCCACGGTCTGTTGCGGAGTCGGCGTGGCGACCACCGGCAAGGTGTTGATGAACAGCCCCATCTGCTGCTCCATGCCCGGCAACTCCGCCGGACGCCCGGCTACCGTCGCGCCGAAGCACACGCTCGCCTGGCTGGTGTAGCGCTGCAGCAACAACAGCCAGGCCGCCTGTACCAGGGTGTTGAGGGTGACTTTCTGCTCACGGGCAAAGTTCGCCAGGCGCGCAGTGACGGCCTCGTCCACGGCGATGCGGTAGTCGCCATGGGCGGCGCCGCCCGCTCGGGGCTCCTGGCGGATGGCACGGGCCAGGTGGGTCGGCTCGTCGAGCTCCGCCAGTTGCTGGCGCCAGAACGCCTCGCACGCCTCGGCGTCCTGCACCTGCAGCCAGGCGATGTAGTCGCGGTAGCGCCCGATCGGCGCGGCCACCGTCTCACCGGCGTAGCGCGCCAGGACTTCGCCGAGCAGCTGCGAATGGCTCCAGCCATCCATCAGGATGTGATGGTGGGTCAACAACAGGTGATGACGGCCCGGCGCCGTGGCGATCAGTTGTACGCGCAGCAGCGGCGCCTGCTCCAGGTCGAAGCCCTGGGCACGCTCGGCCAATGCCAGTGCGTCCAGTGCGCCAGCCTGGTCGGCGCGGCCCTGCCAGTCGTGCAGCGCGAACGGTACTTCGACCTGGCGTGCCACCACCTGCAGCGGCTGGCTCAGCCCACCTTGCCAGAGGAAACCGGTACGCAGGATGTCATGGTTGAGCAGCGTAGCCTGCCAGGCATCGCGGAAGCGCAGCGGGTCCAGCCCGTCGATGTCCACACGCATCTGGTTGACGTAGTCACCGCTGGCCTGCTCGTAGAGGCTGTGGAACAGCATGCCCTGTTGCATCGGCGACAACGGATAGAGGTCCTGGACACTGGCGGCCGCCATTGGCAAGGCGTCCAGCTGGGCCTGGGACAAGCGGGCCAGTGGCACGTCCGAAGGGGTCAGACCGCCTGACTGGGGTTGGCAGCAGTGCTCGATCAAGGCCAGCAACGCCTGGGTATAGGCATCGGCCAGGGCCTGGATGGTGTGGCTGTCGAAGCGCGCATCGCTGAAGGTCCAGCCCAGGCTCAATTCGCCATCGAACACCTGGCCGTTGACGCTCAGCGCGTTGGCCAGGGGCGCGTCGGGGTGTTGCTCGGCACCACGGGCCTCGTCACAGGGCAGCCAGAACGCCGCCTCGCCGCTGGCGAAACTGGCATCGAACTGGCCCAGGTAGTTGAAGGTGATCGACGGGGTCGGCAGGCCAGCCAGTCGCTCGCGCACCTGCGGCGCGGCAAGCTGCGACAGCACGCCGAAGCCCAGGCCTTTGTCGGGGATCGCGCGCAACTGCTCCTTGATCTGCTTGAGCGAGTCGCCCAGGCCTGCCGCCGGGGTCAGGCGCAGCGGGAATACGCTGGTGAACCAGCCGACGCTGCGGGTCA